>NZ_JBUDPI010000360.1:0-3724 GCF_054919635.1 Halochromatium sp.
GCCGGGCGCTTCTTGGCAAGCTGCTCAGAGGCCGCCTGCTGCCCATGATCTGCTGCCTATGAAGCGAATTCAGCCATTCGTCGGCTTGACTCTACCGCTGTGCCTATCCTGTCTCCTGGTGCAAGCGGTTGCCGAGGAGCGCCAGCTTGAGGCCTACGAGTGCGAGCAAGATGGCGTGCCGAGCTTTTCGGACTCACCCTGCGGGCCTGACGGGCAGCGCCTCGGGCTCGATTACGAGCAGCCGAGCGCGGCCAGTGTTGACAGCGCGCGGCGTGCGGTCGATGAGACCGAGGCGCAAACGGATCGCTATCTGCGGCAGATCGAGCTTCAGCGCGAGATCGCGCGCAGCGAAGGACGCATCAGTGATCTGCGCAAGGAGCGCGACGCCAAGCTGCGGCAGCTGCGCGCGTCGCTGAACAATGCCGAGGGACGGACAACGCAATCGATCTGGGACACTGGTGTGCGCGAGCAGATGGCTGAGGTCGCTGCGCGTTATGCCAGCGACATCGAGGCCGAGCAGATCAGGCTTGAGAGGCTGCTGCAGCGCGAGGTTGAGCTCGGTCGTCCCTGATCTCCCTGATCACCCAGGGCCTGGCGCTTGCTTGTCGAGCGCTTGTTCGACCGGCTGTTTGATGCTTTTTGAGCGCTTGGTTGAGCGCCGGGTCGAGCAGAGGAACCGAGCAGAGGCCTGAGCGCCATCCGTTGGCGCAAGCGAGCGCTCTCTGAAAGAGGGCTGCTCAGAGTGGCTCGTCGAGCAGCCGCTCGGTCAATTCGCCGCGCCGACGAGGTCGCGGTAGGCGTACCAGCTCGCATAGCCAAGCAGCGGAAAGATCACAACCATTCCGATGAAGGCGGTCAGGGCGCCAACCAGCATCAGGCCAAGGATCAGTCCAGCCCAGCGCAGCATCGGCCTCGGATTCATGGTGACGGCCCGCCAGCTGGCCTGAACGCCAGCGATGGGACCGGCGTCACGATCAACGATCAGGGGGACCGCGATGACGCTCGCCGCAAACACCGCGGCGCCCAGCAAGGCACTGCTCACCAGCGTGAAGAGCATCATCAGCGGGTCCATTCCGCCTCCGAGCAGAGTCACATAGCCGCTGGAGGTTGGCGCCAGGGTCGTTACCTTGATGGCGAAGACCACCACGGACGCCAGAGTCCAGAAGGCGACAACAAACATCAACAGGAGTCCGAACAAGGCGAGGCTCGAACGGCGCTGCCCATAGAGTGCCAGGCTGGCGCGAATCCCGATGCGCTCACCGGCGAGATGCCGACGGGCAGTGACGTAGAGTCCTGCGGCCAGGAACGGCCCGAGCAGCAGCAGGACGATCAGGAACTTCAGCGTCAGGCCCGGCATCGCGCGACTCATGGCCAGAGCGACGAACCCCGCCAGCGCGCAGAGCGAACCGTAGAATAGGCTGACAAAGGGTGCTTTCATCAGCGTGCTCCAGCCTTGTGCGAGCCACCGCAGCGGGGCGTTGAGCTCGACACGCTGAATCGGCAATGAATCAGCTTGGACGGTATCCCGATGCGTATCGGTGGCGGCAAGGGACATTGATTCTGCACTCATAGGGGAAGCTCCGATTGAGATGGTGACCGCTGGGTCTTGCGCTCGATCGCCCTAGGCGATGCGGACGAAGCCAGCCGACTGCTTTTGTGGAATTGTATGGTTTAAGAATATAAGAAATTTCTTATCTTTAAGCAAGGCCCCGATTGACAATTGTCGCTGGCGGCGAAGGTGGTTTTGTGGGCTCGGCGGCTTGCGGCCGTTACCCGGGCGCCCTTAGCATGGTCGATCGATTTAGAATCGCGCCAGACCGCGGAGTCCCGAGCCATGACCTTCGATCATCAACAGCCCCCGCTCGTGTTCGGTGAGGCCCTGTTCGACTGCTTCCCCGATGGCGCCGAAGTGCTGGGTGGTGCGCCCTTTAACGTCGCCTGGCATCTGGCTGCCTTTGGTCTGGAGCCGGTGTTCTTGAGTCGGGTCGGCGAGGATGCCCTGGGCGAGCGCATCGACGCGGCGATGCGCGAGCAGGGCATGACGACCTTGGGGCTGCAGCGTGACCCTGTGCATGCGACCGGTACGGTGCAGGTCTTACTCGCCGGTGGAGAGCCAAGCTATGAGATCCTGCCCGACCGTGCCTATGACCACATCGATGCCGCCGCACTACCGCCCTTGCCAGAACGGGCGCTGCTTTATCATGGGAGTCTGGCGCTGCGGCAATCGGTCTCTGCTGATGCGCTGCGGATGTTGCGGGGTCGGTTGAGTCCAGCGGTGTTCCTGGATGTGAATCTGCGTGATCCCTGGTGGCAAAAAGACACCTTGATCGAGCTGCTGAACGGTGCGACCTGGGTCAAGCTCAATGCCGACGAGCTCGCACTGCTGGCGCCTGAGGCGGAAGATGTCGAGGCGCGAGCGCAGCGCTTGCGCGAGCGCTATGAGCTCGAGACGGTCTTCGCCACCCTCGGTGCCGAGGGCGCCTTTGCAGTTGCGGCCGATGGCGCGGTCAGTCGAGTCGCGCCGGCAGGCGATATACAGATGGTCGACGCCGTCGGTGCAGGCGATGGTTTTGCCTCGGTGCTGATCCTTGGGCTGATCCGCCACTGGCCGCTGCCGCAGACCTTGGAGCGTGCGCAGACATTTGCTTCAGCCATCGTCGGCCTGCGCGGAGCTACGGTACGCGATCCCGGCTTCTATGAACCCTTTCTCAGCGATTGGGGCCTGAGCGGCGCCTAAGGAACACAGCATGCAAGCCGAGGTTCCCAACGCCCGCATTCCTGCGCTCGCTGCCTTTCTCGCCGAGCACCGGAGCAAGGCGCATCGCGTGATGCATCACCTGATTGGGCTTCAGCGCCCGTTCTTGCTACAGAGTGATCTGCAGGATGCGCTCGAGCAGTTGTGCTGCGATGACGATCAGATCGCCGATACCGCGCTAGCGCGGGCGCTGTTGCAGGCGCAGGAGGCGGCGATCAATGCCTCCTGGGTCTATCTGGCGCTGCGCCGACGGGTCGCCAAATGGGACTACCTGCGCATCCATCTCGAGACTATGGACCTGAACGAGGTCACGGTTTCGGAGTTCCTGCGCTTCAAGGAGCACCTGGCCACCGGGGGCCACGATGATCCATTCGGCCTCGAGATCGACCTGCGCCCGTTCTACCGTGAGCAGCAGAAGCTGACCGAAGAGGGCTCGATCGGGCGCGGCGTCGAGTTCCTCAATCGTCGCCTCTCGAGCCGGCTGTTCGATGAGCTGGGCAAGGGCGATCAGCGTCTGCTCGGTTTTCTTCGGATGCACAGCTTCCGCGGCCATCAGCTGATGCTCAACGATGCCATCAGCAGCGTCGCCGAACTGCGCAACGCCTTGCGTCAGGCCATGATCCCGCTACGCCGTCGCGCGAGTCACACCCCGTTTGCCGAGCTCTCGTCAGAGCTGCGGGGATTCGGCTTCGAGGCTGGCTGGGGCAACGACGCTGCCCGCATCCGCGAGACCATGGGGCTGTTGCTCGATATCCTCGAGGCACCCTCGCCGCAGTCGCTCGAGAGCTTCCTGAGCCGGGTACCGATGATCTTCTCGATCGCGATCGTCTCGCCCCATGGCTGGTTCGGTCAGTCGAATGTGCTTGGCCGGCCGGATACGGGCGGTCAGGTGGTCTACATCCTGGATCAGGTGCGCGCGCTCGAGCGCGAGATGCATCAGCGCCTGGCCGAGCAGGGCATCGATATCGA
>NZ_JBUDPI010000361.1:0-3705 GCF_054919635.1 Halochromatium sp.
AGTCCGAGTCCGAGTCCGAGTCCGAGTCCGAGTCCGAGTCCGAGTCCGAGTCCGAGTCCGAGTCCGAGTCCGAGTCCGAGTCCGAGTCCGAGTCCGAGTCCGGGTCTGGAGACGCACTCTCTTCAGCATCCGTACTCGTACCGGTTTGGTCAGCATCATCGTCCTTTGCGGGCTCGGGTCGTTGGCCCTGATCGTCGGTGCCAAGCACGTCGGTTGCGCTATCGTCAGCGCCATCGGTTCCGGCTCCTGAAGAGGGCTGAGCGCAATCTCCCGCTGCGCGATCGTCTTGCTGCGAGTCATCCTGCGCAGCTTCCGGCGAAGCCTGCTCCGGCTGCGCCGCTTCAGGTGCTTGCGGGGCTTCTTGCACAGCCTGAGCGCCCTCGTTCTCAGCCTCCAGCAGAGCCCGCACGCGTCCTGTCAGCTCGGCGACCGCCTCGGTGCTCTGCAACTGCGACACCTCGGTCAGCAGCCCCTGCAGTCGATGCACCGTGCAGGCTGCAAAGACCGCACGCAGGCGCTCCTCGGCACGCTGCGATTCCTTGGCGAGCCGACCGTAGCCAAGCACGTAATGGCGCAGCGAGAGCAGGAGATAGGTGCTCAGTATCCGCGCCGGATGCGCATCCCAGGGCGGCGCCGTCATCGCACCCGCATCGAGCAGATGCGCACAGACCGCCTGCAGCGTCTCACGGGTGCCGGGATAAGGACCGGCGAGCGCGCGCTCGATGCGCACATCCTCGAGGATGTTCAGGATCTGCCCACTCAGGGCATCGCCGTCTCGAGCCGCACGTCGGTAGACGTCAAAATCGGTATAGCGCAGATGCGCGGCCTCATGCGCCAGATAGCCCCAGGCGACCGGCAACAGTGCTGAATCGCTGGGCAGGGCTGGCACGACGATGGTCTGGCCATCGGTCAGGGCGTCGCTTCCGCCAACGCGGACAGCGACCCCGAACTGGCGTCCCAGCGCCGCCGCGACGATCGGCATGGCCCGGTGTAGCGTGGTTGAGGTTGTGATCATCAGGTGTCTCCGAAACAATCAATCGGGGACAGCCGCCCCTTAGGGCCGACTGCCCCGCAGGGGGATGGATGAAGGCCGTCAAGGCTCCGGTTGGAGCCGGTGACGGCCTGGGTGGCGGCTCAGAACCAGAAGTCCTGGGCGCTGATGGGCTCGGGTGAAACCGAGGCCGTTTGCGATCTTGGCGTGCTCGTGGAATCGAACGCTGGGGCCACATCCAGGTCGTCGACCGGACCGTCATTGAACAACGCGTCGAAGTCCGCGATCGGCTCCGCGAGCGTCGATGATGCCTCCGCAGGTTTGGTCTGCGTCTCGGTGCTCAGGGGTGCGAGTACATCTGAATCGGTCTGCGCATCCACCCCTGAAACGGGATGACTGTCGGCATCGGCGTCGACATCGGCACTGTCAGCCGTCTCATCGGCATCGGTGGTGCGATCAGGACGAACGTCCAGCACCACGCCAGAGACGTTCTGCGGCATCAGTTCCGCCAAGGCGAGCAGACCCGCTCCGTGGCGCGCCATCGCTTCGGCATCGCCAACCAGGCGCATCAATGCCCAGCCTTCCAGGAACAACCCGCCGGTGATCGCTCCGCTCGCGGGCAGACGCGCCAGCCAGGCGCGCAGCGAGCGCACCACCGGATCGATGCGATAGTCGGCAAAGCTCAGGGCATCGAGCTTGTCGGCAATGCGCCGGAAGGTCCCCAGTGCACGCTGGGACAGCTCGTCTCGGCCGAGGAACGTCTGTTCCAGATGTCGGGCCATCTGCTCGACCTCCGAGAAGATGGTCTCGCCCACGGCCTCGAGATCTTCAGCCAGGGTATCCCTCAGTGCGTCTGGGACTTAATGGACAGGAGCGCTTCACACCCGAACTGCAGGACCGCATGGCAATGACTCTCGCGCGCGAAGCGGGGCTGGAGGCCTGGCAGGCGGGGCGGCTGTCGGACGACGCCTTTGCGCACAACCTCTCGCGCATCTGGGCGGGCCTGCCAGCGGATGCGAGCAACCAAAGCTACTATGAGGGTGTGGCTGGAAATCGGGCGACGGCAGACTGGACTCAAGTGACGACGGCCCTGGAGTCTGCAAGAGCTTGGTCCTAACTCGGGCGAATCGGCATGAATCACCTCAATCCTGATGTTGATCGGCGACTAGGAATCCCGGCTGAGATCGTCATATGTAAAGCAGGGCGCCATATCCAAAGAGAGGCCGTTATCAGGATTGAAGGGGCCGAGCCAGTCGTCGATGTCCTGATCATCTGCCACGTGAGTGATGCCTGAGGCCTGAGGCCGTCGGAGACCGTTTGGTCAGGTGCGCTGACCGCACGCCTTGTCGCATGGTGGATCTGGTGGTCCGCTGCGCGCGCCGATGATCAAGCAGGGCGCTCAGCGCGAGCACCAGGATGAACACGGCCCAGGCGGTCAGGTTCAACGCCAACGAAGGCAATGGGGCAAATGCCGTTAACAGCGCTGCCCCCGCAATCAACCCCAAGACCGCATCAGCCAGACGCCGACCCAGAGACTGAGTCGCGACGGGCGGTTGGTCTTGTGACACGCGAGGAGCTTTGCATGAAGCGCGGCCCTCCACTACCAAACCGGTTTTGCCAACACCACAGCTGCGTGAGGACATCAATGATGAACAGGTACAACGCGCTGTTGACGCCCATCGCGCTGGCGATGGTGCTGACAGTCTGGGGAGGGCACGCAATGGCCACCGAAGAACCGCCTTACGAGGTCGTGCGCGAAGCGCCGGGCTTTGAACTTCGCCGCTATCAGCCGCACCTGCTCGCTGAAACCGAGGTCCAGGGCCGCTTCGACAAGGTCGGCGGCAAGGCCTTTGGCATCCTTGCCGACTACATCTTCGGCAACAACCAGGCCGCCGAGAAGATCGCAATGACCGCACCCGTCACGCAGCGCCCGTCGGCCAGCGACGATGACCAAGCCGGAACGCGGATCGAGATGACCGCCCCGGTGACGCAACGCCCCGCGCAGACCGACGACGATAGCTTCATCATCAGCTTCGTGATGCCGGAGCGCTTCACGCTCGAGACGGTGCCGCGTCCCAACGACCCGCGCGTGAGTCTGCGCGAAGCGCCTGGCCGCCTGATGGCGGTGCTGAAGTACTCCGGCGGTTGGGGCGAATCCAACTACCGGAGCCATGAGGCACAGCTGCTCGATGCCGTCCGTGCCGCTGGTCTGACACCGCTTGGTGAGCCCCTCTATGCCCGCTACAACTCCCCGTTCTCGCTGCCGTTCCTGCGCCGCAACGAGGTGATGGTTGAGGTCGCCGAATCCAGCGACTAAGCGCTCGTCATTCGATGCGGCTGAGCAACTGACCGCTGCCGCCCTTTCATGGCCAGCCGCCAAGACCGAACGGAATACGCGTGAGCGATTCCACACCCACTGACAGCCGCCCTGGCACCTATGCCGTCCTCCTCACGCCTCGGCAACAGGGCAGGATACAGATCGGCCGTCTCGGACCGCTGACGCTGAACGGGCTCGAAGAGAGCTTCCTCTACGTCGGCAGTGCCCTCGGACCCGGTGGCGTGGCTGCGCGCTGTCGTCATCATCACCGCATCACGTCCCGGCCGCATTGGCATCTGGACTATCTGCGTCCGTATTGCGATCTCATCGGAGTCTGGGTGGCTTATGGACATGAACGCCTCGAGCACCGTTGGGCGCAGGCGTTGGGCGCTTTGCC
>NZ_JBUDPI010000362.1:0-3700 GCF_054919635.1 Halochromatium sp.
GGACTCGCCTTGAGGTCGAGGAAGCCGTAATCGACACCGGCCGTTATGCCTGCACCTGCGCCCCCACCTCCATTAGCACCTCCATTTGCGCCCGAATTAGCACCCGCACCGGCACCTGCATTGACTCTTGCAGCGACCAGCAAGGCTGGACGATTACCCCCCGCGCCTCGCAGCAGACCGGGCTCAAAGCGGGCGTAGCCCTGCGCGTCGGTGCTCGCCTCGCCGAGCACCTGTTGGTTCAGCGCCAGCAGCTGCAGCCGCACATCGGCCAGCGGCTCCGCACTGGAGAGCGAGCGGACGAAGGCATGTAGGCCGTCATCGGCCGAGAGCGCGGTCAGCCCCAGATCAGAGACGACGAACCATTGGGTTGCGAGCTCATCGGCGCTGAGCGCATCGGCCGGCCGAGCGGTCAGGATATAGGTCCCGGGCCCGAGACCGACCGAGGCCGATGCCTTGGAGTCACTGCTCAGCTCAGCGAGAAGCTCAGCCACCGGGACCGACGTCGTGATCTCCCGGTTTAGCTCTGAGCGCGTCTCGATCTCCCCCTTCCACAGCTGCTGACCGGTGGTCTCAGCAATCTCATCGACCTGGTACTCGCTGAGTTGCGTCAGCAGGGTCTCATCGCTCAAGAAACCGCCGATCGCCCGATCAGCAATCCGATAGAGCGCCGCATCCAATCGCGCGGTATTGACCGTGACCACCGGCAGCGCCGCGGCGCCACCGCTCGGCAACACATAGGCTCGGCCGGGGAAGCGCACGCTGGGCGAGCGGTCGCGCACATAGACCTCGAGCACGACCGGCTTGGCTAAACGCTCGCCATCATTGGCCGGGAGTCCTGCTCGTACACTGATTCGATAGCGCTGGCCATGTTGAACGCCGTCGATGCAGATCCGCTCCGCCTCCGGCTCAATCGCCAGCCCGGCCTCGTCGAGCTCGAGATAATCGGCGAGCTCCACGCCATCGCGCGCCAGCGGATCGGAGAAGCGGATACAGATGCGCGGATTGCGGGCATCAGATGAGACATCGTGGCCAATGATCCGGAAGCCATGCTCGGCAACCAGTTGATCGAGCCGCGCGCGCAGCGCCGGATCATCGATCAGCGCCAACGAGGCCCGCTCCGCCCGGATCGCCGATCGCCAGGCCGAGCGCGCCTCGAGCGAGCGTCCGATCAGTGCCAATGCGCCCGCTCGCTCAGCCACATCCGTCGCATCGAGATAGGCATTGATGGCAGCCGCAGTTGCCTCCTGTTGCAGCTGCTGGCGCTCGGACCAATCGCTGGTCTGGACGGCCATTGTCGCCTCCGCGAGTCGCCGCCAGAGCCCTGGATCATTCGGTGCGAGTCGCACCGCGATGCGGTAGCGAGCGGCTGCGGCTCGCGGGTTGTTATCGCTCAGGGCCTGCTGCGCCTGGCCGAGGATCTCGTCGAGGCCACCTCCCGCCCCGCTCTGGTCCTCGGCATTGGCGATACGACGGCGCAGCCCATCTGCCTCGTCGCGATAGCCGCTCGGCAAGAAGGCCAGCTCCGAGCGTCGCTGTGCGCGCTGACCATCGGTCTCGAGTGGACCGGTCTCTATATAGCCCGAGACGGCGCCATCGAAGGCGCGCAGCTCGCCGAAGCTCGACTTCAGGAAGCACCAACCGGCATTGCTGTTGAAGGTGAAGGCGCGGCAACGGTCGTCGGCCAGGCAGGCCGCCTCGCAGTCGTCGAGGCCCACATCCTGCAGCGTATCGTAGTCATGGCCGAAGTAGTCGGCGCCCTTGATGACGACCAACTGGCGTTGGGCTCGTTGAGATGGAGACTCAGGCGGGGGGCGTTGGCCTTGGAGGGTCGCGTCCTGACCGGTCTGGCTGGACGACTGGCTGGCGAGCGGGCTGGCGTCCGGGTTGGCAGCGGCCAGTGGCGATAGCCCTGCAACCATGGAGACACCCAGAATCCACAGCGCTAAGCCGAGTGTAGGCATCACAGAGACATTGCCGAGCCGCTGACCCATCGTCCTCTCTCCACCGAGATCAAGCCATGGCCGTAGAGTGTAGCCCAAGCTGCTCGGCCTCAGCGGGGCTGGGCGCTGAGCGTCTCGAATGCTGCTGTTGCCTGTGTGGCGAAGCGCTCATCATCAGCAACGCCTTGGGCATGCTCGATGAAGAACGCGGCTAGGCCGAGTCGCTCGGCCAGCTCAAAGCCGCGCTCAGGCCCGAGCACCAGGAGCGCCGTGGCCCAGGCATCGGCCTGCATGCACGCATCGGCCAGCACCGTCACCGAAGCCAGCCGATGGCCGACGGGGCGGCCAGTAGCTGGATCGATGGTATGGGAATAGCGCTGGCCATCGATCTCGACGAAGTTACGATAGTCGCCCGAGGTGGCCATACCGAGGTCCTGTAACGCGATGACCCGGAACATCGCCCGCTTGCTGGTCTCGGGCCGCTCGATCGCGATCTGCCAGGGCTCGCCGCGGCCATTGAGCCCACGCCCGCGCAGCTCGCCGCCAATCTCGACCAGATAGCGATCGACGCCCACCGATTCGACCAGCTCAGCAATCTGATCCACGGCGTAGCCCTTAGCGATCGCCGAGAGGTCGACATAGAGATTCGGCTGCGCCTTGCGCAGTCCCGGGGGTTGATGACGGACGGCGAGCTGCTGCCAGCCGACGCGGGCTCGCGCCTGCTCAATCTCAAGCACGCTTGGCAAGGCATCAGCAGTCACCGTCGGCCCGAAGCCCCAGAGGTTCACGAGGGGGCCGACGGTGACATCAAAGGCACCGGCGCTCGCCTCGCTCAGCGCTTGTGCCGCCGCAACCACCTGCACCAGCTCCGAGGAGACCGGGCGCCAGTCTGTACCGCTGCTGGCATTGAATCGCGAAAGCTCCGAGCTTGGCTGATAGGTCGACATCAGCGCATTGATCTCGGCGAGTCGCGTCTCGATGCGCATCGCCAGTGCGTCGCGGTCCAGCCCCGCGGGCGGCTCAACGATCTGCACGCTATAGGTCGTCCCCATGGTTGCACCACGCAAGACGAGCACGCGCTGCTCCGAGCCCCGCCCGCAGCCAACCAATGCCAAGATCATGGTCAGACAGAGCAAGACCAACAGTGCTGGTCGTCGACAATGCAGGCAAGCGCTCACTGGCCTGCTGCCTTGGTCAGGCTTGATGATCATGCAGATTACGCTGGTTTCCTGAGGGATGCGCAGCCAGGGAGGAGCGATCGAGCCGATTGCGCGAAAGCCGGTATGATAGTCGAAGAGCTGAACATCCACCCATCTGGCTGTTGCCATGCGCCTAACCGATTATCTCCGGCTGCGGCCCTATGGAGACTCCTTGCTGACACCGGCAGCAGCCGCTTGGATCGGCTCGGCGCGAGCGATCATCCTGCTGATGGCCAGCATCGAAGGCTTTGTCTGGGGCGCTGTTGGCCTCTCGCTGGTACCCGCGGCCTCGGCCTGGCTCGGCCCACCGGTCGCACTCTTCTTGTTTGCGTTGATGTTCGCGGTGATCTGGATCATCGACGCATCGCTGATCATGTCCGAAAAACCGAGCCTAAATGGTCACGGAGGCAAGCAGGGTCTTGCCGCCGCAGGGCCGATGGCCCGCTGGCTCGTCGGTCTCTTGGTGCGCGTTGCGATCGTCGCCATCTCGCTCTATGTCACGGCGCCCTTCGTCGAGAAGCTGCTCCGCGCCGATGACAGCGCCACTTGGCATCAGGCCCA
>NZ_JBUDPI010000363.1:0-3674 GCF_054919635.1 Halochromatium sp.
CTTCGTCGTCATCGGCGGCGGCTTCTCCGGGGTCGAGGTCGCCGGCGAGATCAGCGATTTCCTCACCGAGAGCCGACGCTGGTATCGGCATTCGCAGCTGGAGCCGGCACGGGTGGTGATCGTCCATGGCGGTGCGCATCTGATGCCAGAGCTGCCAGAGCGATTGGGCCGCTTCACCGAGCGTCAGCTGTCGCGCCATGGCGGGGTCGAGGTGCGGCTCGGGACCCGCAGTGAGGCCATCGATGCGCAGGGCGTCGAGCTCAACAAGGGCAGCCGCATCGATGCCGGCACCGTGATCAGTACCATCGGCACGACGTCGAATCGGCTCATCGATGCCCTACCTGCGGAGAAGGAACGCGGTCGCTTGCGCGTCGAGGCCGATATGTCGGTGCCTGGTCTGCCGGGGGTCGGGGCCATTGGCGATTGCGCGGCGGTGCCGAACGACCGTGCCGATGGAGCGCCCTGCCCGCCGACGGCGCAGTTCGCGTTGCGCCAGGGGCCGCAGCTCGCGGCCAATATCGCCCGCCAGGTGCACGGCGAGCCGACCCGCGTGTTCGGCTACCAGCCCAAGGGCCTGATGTCGGCCATCGGCCATAACCGCGCCGTCGCCCGCGTCTACGGCATCAATCTGTCCGGGTTCATCCCCTGGCTGCTGTGGCGCGGCTTCTATCTGCTCTATATCCCGACCCTGGCGCGCAAGGCGCGGCTCTATCTGGAGTGGAACTGGGCGATGTTCTTCCCGCCCGATATCGCCCATCTGCGCTTTACACGGACAGTCGATGACAGCAGCGATGATGTGTCCCAGGATCAAGGTGCCCAAGGCGTGACGGAACGCTCGCCAACCTCTGTCGCCGAGCGTGTCTGACAGCTCTGCTGCCGCTGTTACTGTTACAGCCTCTCGTCGCGGTTGCTCAACGTCCTCTTTGACCAGTCGCGAATCGCGCCGACGATCGCCTCCGGGGCATCTTCCTGAATGAAGTGGCCCGCATCTTCCAGCAACACCGTTTCGTGATCAGGAAACAGGGACTCAAAGCGATCGCGCTCCGGTTTCTGGAAGGCGAAGTCCTTCTCTCCCCAGAGCAACAGCACCGGTCGGTCGGATAGACGCGGGAGGTTGCGGTAGACATCGCCCAAAAAGTCGCTGGCGTTGCGCAGCTGGGCCGGAAAGATGTGGGTCGGCGAACGGCTGTCGGTACGCGAGAATGGGCCGAGATACATGGCTAGCTCAGGGTCGCTGAGCTGACCGGCGACGCCGCGCGACATGAAGGCCCGCACCACGCCGTTGCAGCACCAGGCGCTGAGCTGGCCGGGCCATCCACCCATCACCATGCTGAAGACCTTGTGCCGCAGCCGCTCCAGCGGCCAAGCCCAGGTATTGCCGATCACAAAGCCCTTGAAGCGCTCGGGCTGCTGCAGCGCGACCTTGAAGCCGATCGGGCCACCCCAGTCCTGCATCATGATGAGGGCATCCTGGAGATCGAGCTTTTCGACCAAGGCACCAACCACCTGAGCCTGTTCTGCGGCGGTAAAGCCGAAGCTGCGACTGGCCGTCGAGAGGCCGAATCCAGGGTAGTCCGGCACGACCAGCCGGTACTCTTCCTTCAGTCCATTGATGAGCTGACGGTAGAGGAAGGACCAGGTTGGGTTGCCATGTAAGAGCAGCAACGTCTGACCTTGCCCCTCGTCGAGGTAGTGGAGACGACTGCCGTCCGGCAAGTCCATGAACTGTGATTGGAACGGATACCGCGCTCGGTCGAGCACGAACCCATCCGGGGTTGGATCGGTCAGGTACAGCCAGGCGACAGCGATCGCGATGCCAAGGGCGAGCAGACCGAGCACGAAGAGGATGGCATTCATGGCGAGCACCTGAACCATACCCGAATGGGACGATACCAAATGAGCCGACACCGAATGGGACGAGGTCGCATGGGTTGAAATCGAATCGACCTAAGCCGAGGGATCAACGGTTGGCGTGCCTGTGCTCGATGCCTGTTTCCGGTGCCCAGACGCATCGCTTGCGGCTCCAAGGGCGCTCAACCGTTGCAGCGAAACGAGATGCAGCAGCAGGAAGATCGGCACCACGTAGAGCGGAATCAGATCGAAGGCGATGTCCGGCGAGTGATCACGCAACACGATCAAGACACCCAGCGTGAGCACCACGGCAAAGTCCAAGATCCCAACCAGATTGCCGCCAATGATGGCCCGACGCTCGCGATCCGCATCGAGCGGGTCCGATCCGGCTCTCAGATACCTGAGGGCGAGGAAGGCGCCGATGCCTGCGGCGATATCGCCCAGCCCACCAAGGTACTGAAACCACAGCGGCAAGGCCGCGGTAAAGAAGAACATGGCACCGAACATCGCCCGCATCTGCTGAAGACGCAAGACCTCCCGCGTCGGCACGGCGTCGACAACCGCTCGCAGGGGCCTCCAAGCGCGCGCTGCCAGAAAACCGATCGCCGTGAGGACCACGACCGTCAGGAAGAACGCCAACTGGGGCATTCCAGTGGCACTGAAAAAGCCATTCGCCAGCAACCGATAGACGCCGGCGAGCCAGAGCATGCAGGTCGAGCCGATGATGATCAAGAGCGGCGCCCTCGCCCCCGATGCGCGCAAGGCGGCCAGGACCATCAGGGTGAACAGGATCTCCAGGGCGACGAGGGTTGTGGCGTAAACGGGTTCGTTCATGCATTCCTCCGGTCAATGAGCGGGTTTCTTGCGGTCTTGGTTTCTCAGACCATCTAGTCTGTAAGGCCGGAGGATAGAACAGACCAACTGGTTTGTCTATAGTGTGCGAGCCGCTAAAAGAGACCACAGTCGAGGTCACCAGGAGTCCTTCGCGATGACGAGCAGAAACCCGCAACAAACCAGAGATAACCTGATACAGACGGCCTTTCAGGAGATTCACCGTCATGGTTTTCAGGGCATGCGGGTCGATGAGGTGTTGCGGCTATCCGGCCTGAGAAAGGGCGCGTTCTACCATCACTTCAGCAGCAAGACGGCGTTGGGCTACGCGGTGGTGGAGGAGCAGATCAGACCGTTGGTGCGCTCGATCTGGCTCGAGCCCCTTGCAGGGATGGACGACCCGATTCGCGAGCTGCCCCGGATGCTGGACGCGCTACCGGAGCGGATACCGCCGATGATGCGCGAGCACGGCTGCCCGCTGAATAACCTGGCCCAGGAGATGGTCGATCAAGACGAGGGATTTCGTCAGCGTCTCCTCGAGGTGCTCAACGAGTGGATCGGTGCGCTGGAGGCGACGGTCGAGCGCGGCAAGATACGGGGATACCTGCGCGACGATATCGACAGCCGGGCCGTTGCCCGCTTCATCGTTGCGGCGCTGGAGGGATGTATCGGCTTGGCCAAGGTTGATCGATCGCCCGAGCACTGGGGCGCCTGTCGGTCTCAGATTGCAGGCTATCTGGAGACACTGAGACCGGTCGCAGGGTAGCACTGTCGTTCTCTCACCAAGGATCGCGATCGGCCGAAATACGCACTGACAGTATGCCGCGGCAAGGCGATGCTCACGCCGGAGCAGATGAGGTTCAGGAACCCCTGACACCTGTGTCGATCATGCCCTGATAGCACGTTGGAAAGGCAGATCCAGCGTGCTCGAACACAGCCTCAGTCCGCCCGCCAAACCACCAACTTCTCGATGCGCATCTCCTCGAAGCTAT
>NZ_JBUDPI010000364.1:0-3642 GCF_054919635.1 Halochromatium sp.
ATCACCGCGCGTAAGGCGGCTGAGCATCAGATCGAGCAGCTTGCGTTCTTCGACGCGCTGACCCAACTCCCCAACCGGCGCCTGCTTGTCGACCGTCTCGGCCAGGCACTGGAGACAACCCGGCGCACGGGTCAGCTCGGTGCCCTGCTGTTCCTGGATCTCGACCACTTCAAGGACCTCAATGACAACTTCGGCCACGACAAGGGCGATCTGCTATTGACGAAGGTCGCCGAGCGCCTTGTCAGTTGTGTGAGGGCGCACGATACGGTCGCCCGCCTCGGTGGTGATGAGTTCGTCGTCGTCTTGGAGGGCCTGAGCGACGCGTCCGAGCAGGCCGTTGACCAGACCCGCAAGGTCGCTGACAAGGTGCAGCAACAACTCGGCAAGCCCTATCAGCTTGGCGCAACCGTTCATTACACCACCCCGAGCATCGGCGCCACGCTGATCGAATCGACCGACTCCGGTGTGGACGAGCTGCTCAAGCGCGCTGACCTAGCGATGTATCAGGCGAAAGATGCAGGACGCAACACGCTGCGGTTCTTCGATCCACAGATGCAGACCGCGCTCGAGCATCGCACCGAACTGGAGGCGCACCTTCGCGAAGGCTTGCGCCTTGGGCAATTCGTGCTGCACTACCAGGCCCAAGTCGACAGCGCTGGTGTCTTGATCGGCGCCGAGGCACTTCTGCGCTGGGCGCATCCGCAGCGCGGACTGCTGAGCCCGGAGATCTTCATCCACCTGGCCGAAGAGTCCGGACTGATCCTGCCGCTCGGTCAATGGGTCCTGCAGGCCGCCTGCGCCCAGCTGGCCTCCTGGGCAAGGGCCACCACCAGCGCAAGGCCCTCACTGGCCATCAACATCAGCGCACGCCAGTTTCGCGACCCGGACTTCGTCGCCATGGTGCGGACCGCAGTGCTGACGCATGGAATCGACCCCAGCCTGCTCGAGCTGGAGCTGACCGAAACCTTGCTGTTGGAAGATATCGAAGACACCATCACCAAGATGGCCGCACTGCGCGCGCTCGGGCTGCGGTTTGCCTTAGACGACTTCGGGACCGGGTACTCGTCGCTTGCCTACCTCAAACGCCTTCCGCTCGATGCGCTTAAGATTGATCGCTCGTTCGTCGATGACGTCACCCATGATGCGAATGCCGCGGCCATTGTGCGGGCCATCCTCGCCCCCGCGCCCCAGCTCAGGCTCTCGGTCATCGCCGAGGGCGTCGAGACCGGAGATCAACGGCAGTTCCTGGCGCGCAACGGCTGCAGCGCCTTCCAGGGCTATCTGTTCGGACGCCCGGAGCCAGTCGAATCCCTCGATGCCCGAGCGGCGACCAGCAGCACCACCGATAGTCCCAGCTGCTCGACGAGCTGATCACAAGGCTAACCACCAAAGACGATGTTCTGGCTCCTGCTCACCCTCCTGATCGCACTGATCCTGTTCGCCATCGGCGCTGGGCTGGCCTACCGATCGGCACCCCCCGTGGTCAAGCTGATCGCGCTGCGGCCGGCGCAGTTGACGGCCGCTGAGCAGCGGCTCCAGGCCAAGCTACGGATACAGAACCCAGGTCCGCTGCCGCTGCCGATCCGCGCCATGACCTACCGCGTCTGGCTCGACTCACAAGAGATCGCCAGTGGCGCCGGCAGCTTTGCGCGTTGGATTCCAGCCCGGGGCGAAGACCTCATCGAGGTCGAGGTGAGCGGCGATATCAAGCGTCTGGTCCGCGCCTTCCCTGGTCTGGCACTGAAGCGCCAGCCCTGGCCATACCGGCTCGCCGGCACCCTAGCGCCAGTTCCGGGTCTGCGCATCGCCTACGATCATCGCGGCGAGATCGACGCCCGCGGTCTCCTCAAGCTCGCCGCATCACTGCGCTGAGCTGGAGGAAGGAGCGTCAGAAGGCGCGTCAAGGCTGGGCTGGGCTGAAACATCCACAGCAGCGATCCCGGTCTCCAGGGGCAGAGCGCTTGAATCGCATTCGCCGCGAGTGCCGCAAGAGAGCGAGACCTCGGACTTCCAGAGCACCAAGCCATGAATCATCAGCTACTGATTATCGAGGATGATGCCGCCTTGAGCGAGATGCTCGAGATGCATTTCGAGGATCTGGGCTTCAGCGTGACCCGAGTGCTCCGGGCGCAAGCCGGCCTCGAGCAACTGCGAGCACAACGCTTCGATCTGGCCCTGCTCGATCAACAGCTCCCAGACGGCCTCGGCAGCGAGCTGATCGGGCCCATGCTCGAGCTGGACCCAAGGCTGCCGATCCTGATGATGACCGGCAAGCACGATCTCGAGCTGGCGATCGAGGCAATCCAGAACGGCGCTGCGGATTTCGTCCACAAACCGATCAAGATCGACGACCTGCAGCAGGCGGTCGAGCACCTACTGCGGGAGCGCGAGGCCGTTGCCGACGCCAAGCGCTCGCAGCCGATCGTGACGGCGAGCGAGGAGCCGACGCGTGACCTGATCGGCCGCAGCGATGCAATGCTGACGGTCAGCAAAGCGATCGCCCTGAGCGCACGCAGCAACGCCACGGTGCTCATCAGCGGCGAGTCCGGTACCGGCAAGGAGGTGGTCGCACGATTGATCCATCAACACAGTGGCCGCAGTGGGCCGTTCGTCGCCGTCAACTGCGCCGCCATCGTCGATACCCTGCTCGAGAGCGAGCTCTTCGGGCACGAGAAGGGCGCCTTCACCGGCGCCCAGACGCGCAAGCAGGGTCGCTTCGAGCTCGCCAGCGACGGCACCCTGTTCCTCGACGAGATCGGCGAGCTCGCCCCCAGTCTGCAAGCCAAGCTGCTGCGCGCCCTGCAGGAGCGGGTGTTCGAGCGAGTCGGCGGCAGCGAGCCGATCCGAACCAATGCACGGGTGGTCGCCGCGACCAACCGCGACCTACTGGCGGAGGCCTCGGCCGGGCGTTTCCGCGAGGATCTGGTCTATCGGCTCAACGTCATCCAGATCCGGATGCCGCCGCTACGCGAGCGGCTCGACGACCTGCCGCTGCTGGTCACCGCCCTACTCGCACGGATCGCCGAGCGGCTCGAGCGCCCCTGTCCAGGTATCACCGAAGCGGCGCTGCAGCATCTGGGCCGCTACGACTGGCCCGGTAACGTCCGTGAGCTCGAGAATCTGCTGACCCAGGCAGTGCTTCAAGCCCGTCAGGGCACCATCACACCAGAGCTGCTCAGGTTCGGCGGCGTCGAGTCCACCCAGGGGGTGGGAGGGGCGTCGACCAACCTCGACGCGGATCGAGGCAGCCCGGGCGGCAGCGCACAGCGTTCAGGCGCAGTGGCGCCAACCGCCGACACCCCGGCGCTTCGCAGCCTTGACGAGGTGGCGGCCGAGCACATCCAGCGGGTGTTAGAGCACACCGATGGCCACAAAGGGCGCAGCTGCGAGATCCTTGGTATCTCGCGCCCGGCGCTGGACCGCAAGATCGAGAAATACGGCCTAGAGGTTCCCAAGCGCTAACGCCGGAGCACCGATGCAACCTAGATGCAACCTAGATGCAACGCCAGCGCGCCGACGCCGATGCCCCCGGCCACATCTCAGCTCTCGAGCGCAGTGCTGATCCAAACGCGCTGACCGCGATGCTCAATCCGGCAGTCGCGGCAGAGCAATCTCGACCCTCGTGCCCTGCTCGGCATTAGA
>NZ_JBUDPI010000365.1:0-3639 GCF_054919635.1 Halochromatium sp.
TCTTTCAGAGCGGTTGGCATAGGTGCAAGGTCTCCAGCTCAAGGGTCAGCAGCGACTAAGCATAAAGCATTCGTCAAGTTCAGTCGGCGGAATCCTGCATCGCGTTGTTTGCTGGCGATCCTAGTTCCGATGGGCCCTTCGGATCGGCTTCTTTCGTGTGGGTCCATCTCCGGTCGTGCTGGGCAGCTCTGCTTGACAGCGTCGGCGAAGATTCGCAGCATCCGCTGACCCTAACGTGATCAACACCGTGACGCCGATGCTGCCAAGACTCACGGGCCTGCAATGGGTCCTCTTTGCCCTCTTTCTGTTCTTCTACGGCTTTGCGGTGTTCGCGTTCACGCGCGATTACTACCTGCGCCACCCGCCGCGGCCAGGGGTTGCGGCTCAGGTGCCGCATCAGGTGCCCGCTAGCACAAGCGGCGAGGGAGATGGCAGCCAGGCCGGCGAGCTTGGCCAACGCATGCGCCAAGCCCTTGATGGCCAGGCCGGCGAGAGGGGCGTCGACCTTGATAGGAATGATCCGCTCGCATTGGGAAACGCCGCTGATCAGCTCTTCGCAGCAAGACGCTTCCAAGCAGCGGTCCCACTGTACCAGCGCGTGCTGGAGCTGCGACCCGAGGATGCCGAGACCCTCAATGATCTTGGTCTGGCGCTGCACTATCTTGGTCGAGGTGCTGAGGCGTTAGAGCGCTTACAGGAAGGAACCGAGCTTGCCCCGGAGTTTCAGCGCGTCTGGCTCAGCCTTGGATTTGTCGCGTTGCAAAATAACCAGCCATCGGTGGCCCGCGAAGCGCTCGAGCAGGCGCAGACGCTGGACCCTGGCACAGAGATCGCCGATGAGGCCGAGCGGTTACTCGGATTGATGGACGGTGATCAGGGCGATTAGGGCGCGGATTGGCGGCCGCAGCGCCTACTTGCCAATACAGAACTCGCTGAAGATCCGGCCGAGTAAGTCCTCTGAACTGACCTCACCGGTAATCTCGCCGAATGCGCGCTGAGCAAAGCGCAGCTCCTCGGCGACCAGGTCCAGCGATGATCCCGCGGAGTCGGCCGGCGCGGCCCAAAGCCGCTGTGCATCGAGGAGATGCTGCAACCCCTGTCGCAGCGCCGCGACGTGACGCCGACGCGCGGAGTATTCGCCCGCGTCGGCACCTCGGTAGCCGGCGATAGTCTTGAGGTGATCTCGAAGCAGGTCGAGACCCGCGCCCGTCAGCGCTGAGCAGGCGAGTTCGATACCACCGTCGGGATTGGTCTTGAGTCCGGGTGGACGCCCGCTGCGGTCGATCTTGTTGCGCAGGACGGTCAGTGGCACATCGGGAGCGAGCGCGAGCTCGCCAAGCTGGTCCTCGACGCTGCTGTCGGGAGGCGTTGCGCTGTCGTCGATGAGCAGCAAGAGATGATCGGCATGGGCGATCTGATCGCGTGCCCGGCGAATCCCTTCTTGCTCGACAGGATCGGGCGAATCGCGCAGTCCTGCGGTGTCGACCAGTCTTATCGGCAAGCCGTCGATCTGCACCTCGGCGCGCAAGAGATCGCGGGTGGTGCCTGGTATCTCGGTGACGATGGCGGTATCGGTCCCGGCAAGAGCGTTGAGGAGGCTCGACTTACCGGCATTCGGTGGTCCGGCGATGACGACCAGGAGACCATCGCGGATCAGCTCGCCTTGCTGCGTGTTTGCAAGTACGCATTCGGCACTTGTCAAGATGTCAGCAAGGTCGGCATCGCCGATCGGCAGCTCGTCAAGCTCCTCATCTGGGAAATCCATCGCCGCTTCGATCAGGGTGCGCAGCCGTGTCAGCTGCTCGACCAGCGCACGCACCTGACGGGAGAACAGGCCCTGTAGGCTGCGATTGGCAAGCCGGACTTGCGTCGCTGTAGCGGCTTGAATCAGATCGGCGATCGCCTCCGCCTGAGCGAGGTCGATCTTGCCGTTGAGGAAGGCGCGCTCGCTGAACTCACCGGGACGGGCTGGGCGCGCGCCGAGCTCAAGCACCCGCTCGAGCAAGAGATCGAGCACACGCGGGCCACCGTGTCCCTGCAGCTCGAGCAGGTCCTCTCCGGTGAAGGAGCCAGGTGCCGAAAACCACAGGGCTAGGCCCTGATCGATGGCGTCGCCCGCGCTATCACGGAACGGGCAGAGCTTGGCCAGTCGAGGCTCTGGCAGCGACCCGAGCATGGCCAGGGCGATTGCACTGGCCCCGGGTCCGGAGATGCGCAGGATACCGATCGCGGCCGCGCCGGGCGCAGTGGCGATCGCCGCGATGGTGTCGATGTCGCCACCGGCAGCGGTCGCGTGCGCTGTCGCGGCGAGCCCAAGGTCTGGCGCGTCCACTATAGCCATCGGCGGTGATGATCAAACTCAGGGTCCGCACCAGCGTCCAGCTGGCGCCGACCAAGCGTCTCGATATCAGATGCGCTGGTTATGTCACTTGGTCTTCTTTCCGCTCCGGCCACCGCCGTGGCTCGCGGCCTGCTCAACCTTCCGGGTGATGTACCACTGTTGGGTTATCGACAGCAGGTTGTTAGTGGTCCAGTACAGCACCAAGCCGGACGGGAAGAAGGCGAAGAACACCGTGAATACGAATGGCAGGGCCATGAAGATCTTGGCCTGCATCGGATCGGGCGGCGGCGGGTTGAGCTTCTGCTGCACGAACATGGAGACGCCCATGATCAGCGGCAGGATGTAGTAGGGATCGGGCTCTGTGAGGTTGTCGAGCCAGAGGATGAAGGGTGCGTGGCGCAGCTCCACGCTCTCGAGCAGCACCCAGTAGAGGGCGATGAAGACCGGGATCTGCACCAAGATCGGCAAACAGCCACCGAGGGGATTGATCTTCTCCTTCTTGTACAGCTCCATGAAGGCCTGATTCAGCTTCTCCTTGTCATCACCGTAACGGTCCTTCAAGGCCTGAATGCGCGGTGTCATCTTGCGCATATTGGCCATCGACTTGTAGCTGGTCTCGGACAGCTTGTAGAAGGCGGCCTTGATCAAGATGGTCAGGATGATGATCGCCCAGCCCCAGTTGCCGACGATCGAGTGGATCGCGTTCAACAACCAGAAGATCGGCTCGGCCAGGATGGTTAGCCAGCCGTAGTCGACGGCCAGCTCCAGACCGGGCGCAATCTCGGCGAGTCGGTCTTGTAGCTTCGGACCAGCGAACAGCTGACTCTCAAAGGTATGGGTCGCGCCTGCTGGGATCGTGATCGAGGGGGAGTAGGCGCCGATGATGTAGCGGCTGCCGTTATTGACGACCTTGGTGTAGAAGGTCTCGGCAACACCGGATGGCGGAATCCAGGCCGCCATGAAATAGTGCTGGATCATCGCCACCCAGCCATCGGTGATGGTCGCGTCGAGCGGACGCTTGGCCATTTCGCCAAAGGATTCCTTCCTATACTTGACGTCCGGCCCGTAGTAGACGCCGCCGGTGTAGGTATGGATGAAGCTCGACTTGTTCGGGTCGTACAGCTCGGTGCGTTTTAGCTGCTCATAATCGCGCACCGCAATCGGCGCATCGGTACCGTTGATGACCTCTTGGCTGGCGTGCACCAGGTAGCGACCGCGCTCGAAGCGGTAGCGCTTGACGCCCTGGAGTCCGGCGTCGTTCTGCCAAAACCGCTCGACGAGGAGCTCGCTCTCGTCTT
>NZ_JBUDPI010000366.1:0-3608 GCF_054919635.1 Halochromatium sp.
CGACCCCATTCGCGCGTCGTCTCGCCGGGCCACTTGCTGGTGGCGTCAAAACCGATCTTGGAGCCGAGCCCAGAGACCGGAGAGGCGAAGTCCAGATAGTCGATCGGCGTGTTCTCGATCATCACCGTATCCCGTGCCGGGTCCATTCGCGTGGTCATGGCCCAGATCACGTCCTTCCAGTCGCGCGCGCAGACGTCGTCGTCGACGACAATGACAAACTTGGTGTACATGAACTGGCGCAGGAACGACCAGACGCCGAGCATCACCCGCTTGGCGTGACCCGGGTATTGCTTCTTCATCGCGACCACCGCGAGTCGATAGGAGCAGCCCTCGGGCGGTAGGTAGAAGTCGGCGATCTCAGGAAACTGCTTCTGCAGGATCGGCACGAAGACCTCGTTTAACGCAACGCCGAGGATAGCCGGCTCATCCGGTGGCCGGCCGGTATAGGTGCTGTGGTAGATCGGCTGCTGACGCTGGGCGATGCGATCGATGGTAAAGACCGGAAACTCATCGACCTCGTTGTAATAGCCTGTGTGGTCGCCAAACGGTCCCTCGGGCGCCGTATCGTCGGGATGCAGATGTCCCTCGAGGACGATCTCAGCCGTGGCTGGGACCTGCAGATCGGAGCCGAGACAGGCAGCGAGCTCGGTGCGACTCCCCCGCAGCAGGCCGGCAAAGGCGTACTCGGACAGGCTGTCGGGCACCGGCGTGACAGCGCCAAGGATGGTCGCCGGGTCGGCGCCGAGGGCGACGGCAATCGGGAAGGGCTGACCTGGATGTGCGCGCTGCCAGTCGCGGAAATCGAGTGCCCCGCCCCGGTGCGCGAGCCAGCGCATGATGACCCGATTGCGACCCAGCACCTGCATCCGATAGATACCGAGATTCTGCCGCGACTTCTCGGGTCCACGGGTGATGACCAGCCCCCAGGTGATGAGCGGTGCGGCATCACCGGGCCAGCAGTGCTGGATGGGCAGATGGCCAAGATCAACCTGCTCGCCCTCGAGCACCTGCTCTTGACAGGGCGGATTGCGCCGCACCTTCGGCGCCATATCCAGCACCTTCTTGAAGATTGGCAGGGTGCGCCAAGCCTCCTTCATCCCCTTCGGCGGGTCTGGCTCCTTGAGAAAGGCAAGCAGCTTGCCGACCTCGCGAAGAGCGGAGACCGATTCCTCCCCCATGCCGAGCGCGACCCGCTGTGGCGTGCCAAACAGGTTACCCAATAGTGGCACGCGGGAGCCTTTTGGGCGCTCGAATAGCAGCGCCGGCCCACCCGCACGCAGGGTACGATCGCAGATCTCGGTCACTTCGAGATAGGGATCGACCTCAATGCCGATCCGTTTGAGCTCGCCGCGACGCTCGAGCTGATCAATAAAATCGCGCAGATCCTGGTATTTCAATGGCTCTCTCGATGAATGGCTTGAGCGGATACGAAACCCCATTTTCTCATCCATCAGTCCTGTGCAGTGCACCTTCTGAGCCTCACTCCAAGCGCCGGGCTCACTAAACTGAGACCATGATCACAGCATTTACCGCTTTGACCTGCTAAGCGAGCCGCGCGACAATAGCGCGACTGATGCTGAGCGAGGGACTCCATGTCCGAAGGGGCACAACAGCCGGTGGCTAACACCGGCTTCAACCGACCTGCGATCGACGAGCAGGTGCTGGCATCGCTGCAGCGTGATCTCTCCGAGGCGATGATGCCCGAGGTCATCCAGGCGTTTCGCACTGAGGTGGACCAGCGCGTCAAGGATGTTGCTCAAGCGTTATCGAATCGGGACTGGAACTCGGCCAGTCGCCATGCGCATGCCCTCAAGGGCACGGCCGCGACACTGGGCGCGAGCGGACTCATCGACCTGGCAATCGCGATCGAGCATGCCGGCCGAGCCGGCGACTTAGCGGCATTGCAGAAGCAGTTCCAACAGTTGCAGTACCAGGTCCAGCGCATCACCGAGGATCTGAATCAACGCTATCCTAGCGCAGGTTGCCCCTAAGCCGATGGCCCAACTTGAACCGGCCTTGGACCCACTGACCAAGGTCCTGATCATCGAGGATAGCCTTACTCAAGGCGCCATCTATCGCGGTTACCTAAGGGATCAGCCCTACAGCGTGACCCATGTGCCGGATGGCCGCAGCGGGATGGCAGCCATTGAGCGCGAGCCACCGTTGGCGCTGTTGCTCGATCTGCAGCTGCCAGACATCGATGGCATGGAGATCTTGCAGCACATCTATGAGCGCAAGATGCCGATTGCCGTGGTCGTCATCACTGCGCATGGCTCGGTCGATCGAGCCGTTGACGCTATGCGGTACGGCGCCTTCGATTTCATCGAAAAGCCGCTCACCCAGAAGCGTGTGCTGGTGACGCTGCGCAATGCCATCGAGCAACGGCAGATGTCGAGCCTGGTCGAGCGCCTGCGCGATGATTTTCAGCGCGAGCGTTACTATGGCTTCATCGGCTCCTCGCTGCCCATGCAGGCAGTCTATCGCATCATCGACAGTGCAGCGCCAAGCCGCGCCACCCTCTTCATCACCGGTGAGAGTGGCACGGGCAAGGAGGTCTGCGCCCAGGCGATCCATCGACGTAGCGGCCGCAACGCGGCGCCCTTTGTCGCCATCAATTGCGCTGCGATCCCGCGCGATCTGATGGAAAGCGAGATCTTCGGTCACGTCAAAGGCAGCTTCACCGGCGCGGTGCGCGATCGGGCAGGAGCGGCGAAACAGGCGGACGGCGGCACCCTGTTCTTGGACGAGATCAGCGAGCTGGACCTGGATCTCCAAGCGAAGCTGCTTCGTTTCGTGCAAAGCAGCCAGTTCCAGCCTGTTGGTGCCAACCGCGAGGAGAAGGTGGATGTGCGTCTGGTCTGCGCAACCAACCGTGATCCCTTTGAGCAGGTGGCAGCTGGCCGTTTCCGCGAGGATCTCTTCTATCGCCTACATGTGATTCCGATCCACTTGCCGCCGCTGCGCGAGCGCAACGGCGACATTCTGCAGCTGGCACATCATTTCCTCTACCAATACAGTAGCGAGGAAGGCAAACAGCTACACGCCTTCGATCCAGAGGTCGAAGGGCTATTTGTGCGCTACCGCTGGCCAGGTAATGTCCGTCAGCTGCAGAATGTGATCCAGCATGTGGTTGTGCTACACGACGCCGATTGCGTCACTCGAGCGATGCTGCCCGCGCCGCTGAGCCACGACTTGCCGCTGAGTACCAAGCCGAGTGCCGAGCTGAATATCGAGACAACCAATGGAGCGACATCTCGGGCGGCATCTGGAGCGACTTTAGGGGCTAACGCCGACCCTAGCGCCAACCCCAAGCGAGATACAGAAGCCCCGTCTCGCCGTTCCAACAACCAGGGATCACCGATCAGGCGCTTGAAGGATATCGAGCGCGAAGCCATCGAGTCCGCGATCGATCACTTCGATGGCAACATCCCCCAGGCCGCTGCAGCGCTCGGTGTTAGCCCTTCGACCATCTATCGCAAACGCCAAACCTGGGACACGGACGCTGAGACTGACGAGTAGTACGCCAAGCGGCTCACACTGCCCTAGCGGGCAACGAGAGTAAGCGTCGGATCAGCAATGATGCACTGATCAAAGCTCAGCCAGCTGGA
>NZ_JBUDPI010000367.1:0-3604 GCF_054919635.1 Halochromatium sp.
GCGTGATCAGCCCCTCGAGCATCAGCAAGGTGACCCACCAAACCGCCGACGGATCGAATTAGCCAAGTCTCCAGCTCCAAGGCACCGCAGACAGATCGTGCAGCTCAGAGGTTGCCCTCATTGACCTCGCAGGCAGCCCCCTGGCGCAAACGGCTCGGCGACCATCAAGAACGTCAGGCGCGCAACTACCTCGAGCACGAAGGTCTTTGCTATATAGCGAGCAATGTGCGCTGCAAGCGCGGAGAGCTCGACCTTGTGATGCGTGATGGTGATACCCTGGTCTTCATCGAGGTACGCTTTCGCGCGTCGACCCGCTTTGGCGGTGCTGCAGCGAGCGTCGATCCGCGCAAGCAGACGCGGCTCGTGGCCGCCGCCGCCCATTACCTGCAGCGTCATCCGACTAAGCTGCCGTGCCGCTTCGACGTCGTCGCCATCGATGGCGGCGGCGCCGTTCAATGGATTCGTCATGCCTTTTCCGCTAGCGCCTAATCTGCCGCTCGCTCTGCTGATCGCCGCCATCGCCAGCCTTGCCCCGCTCCTACAGGGCTGCGCACCGGCGGTGGTCGTTGGGACGGCCTATGGAGCCTCGGTGGTCCATGAGCGCCGCTCAGCAAGCACCGTGCTCGACGACGAAATGATCGAGATTAAGGCCAAGCACCTGTTCTACCAGACGCCAGAGGTTGAGCGAGCGAGCCGCATCTCGATCACCAGCTATAATCACGCGGTACTCCTAACCGGTCAGGCCGACTCCGCCGACGTGAGGCAACGCTTCGCCGAGCTCGTGAGTCGTCTTCCAAAGGTCTCTAGGGTTCACAACGAGATCCAGGTGGGGCCGCCGATCTCGCTCGCGCGCGAGAGTCAGGATGCGCTGATGACTTCGCGTGCCAAGATTGCCATTGGTGGCGGCAAAGGCATCGAGGGATTCGACGCCACGCGCGTCAAAGTCGTCACCGAAGACGGGGTCGTCTATCTGATGGGGCTAGTCACACGCAAGGAGGCCGAGACCGCGACCGAGGTGGTCCGACGCTTGCCCGGCGTGGTCCGCGTTGTCAGGCTGTTCGAGTATATCCCCGATTCCGCATCACAGACGTCCACCCATGGCTCGGACAATGGCCCTGACTGAGTCAGTCATCAAAGACCTGGCTGCGATCGTCGGCCCAGAGGCCCTGCTCACTGATCCGGCTGATTGCTGGCCTTATGGCTACGACAATAGTCGACGGCAAGGCCTACCGGCCGCAGTTGCTTTTGTCACTCGCGCCGAGCAAGTCGAGGCCCTGACTCAACTCGCGAACCAACATGGCTTTCCGATCACGGCGCGCGGGCTTGGTACCGGGACCACCGGAGCCACGGTCCCGGAGCGCAGTGGCATCGTCGTCGCCTTCGAGCGCATGGACCGCATCCTGCGTATCGACCCAGCAAACCGCATCGCTATCGTCCAGCCCGGCGTCGTCAACGACACCCTTCAGCGCGCCCTAGGCGAACATGGCTTCTTCTGGTCGCCTGACCCAACGAGTGCTGCGGTCTGCACCATCGGCGGCAACCTTGCCTACAACTCCGCTGGACCACGAGCCGTCAAGTATGGTACCCCGCGCGAGAACACCCTAGGTCTCGCCGCAGTCACCGGCGCCGGCGAGCTCATTCGTACCGGTGTGCTCACCACCAAGGGTGTGGTCGGTTATGACCTGACGCGCCTCATCATCGGCTCCGAGGGCACCCTGGCCCTGATCACCGAGGCAACGCTGAAGCTCACGCCAGTAGCCGAGGCCAAGCAGACCTTGCGCGCCACCTATCGCAATATCCACGCCGCTGCCGATGCGGTTGCGGCGATTATGGCGCAGCCGATCACGCCCTGCGCGCTGGAGTTCATGGACGCCGCAGCCATCGAGATGGTGCGCCAATACTCCGACCTTGGCGTCAGCGCCGACACCGGGGCACTGCTGATGATCGAGGTCGACGGACCTGCCGATTGCGTCTCAGCGACCGCTGACGCCGTCGCCTCAGCGGCACGGAATTCTGGCCTACTCGAGCTCAGCGTCGCCCGCGATCGAGAGCAGATCGCCGCCCTCTGGCGAACACGCAAGGCCCTCTCTCCTGCGCTCAGGCATGTCGCGCCAAAGAAGATCAATGAAGACGTGGTGGTGCCGGTCTCTCGTATCGCGACCTTCATCGACGCGCTTGAGCAGCTCGCACGCGAGCACCAGGTCCGCATCGTAAATTTTGGTCATGCCGGCAACGGCAACATCCATGTCAACCTGTTGGTCAACCCAGATGACGCCGATGAGATGGCGCGTGCGGCGGACTGTCTAGCGGGCGTCTTCGACAGCGTTGTCGCCCTTGGGGGCACCCTCTCTGGCGAGCACGGTGTCGGCCTCGAGAAACGGGATTTCATCGACCGCGAGATCGACCCACCCGCACTCAGCCTGATGCGCGCCATCAAGGCCCAATTCGATCCGAACGGTATCCTTAACCCGGGCAAAGGCCTGCCGCTGGCAGCGCCCAACTGAGCCGCGCCACTGGGCGAGCGCCTACCATCAACGATCAGCGACGACGTTGACGCAAATAGCTACCGCCGCCCTGCTGAGCCCGACCCTGCTGGACTGGCGGCGAAATGATGTCGAACGTCGGCACCCCGTCCGGATAGAGCAGCGGAGCGAGCTCCTGCAAGGCACGCTCGTAGACCCGTCGCTTGAAATAGACCACGTCCTGCACCGGGTACCAATAGCGAACCCAGCGCCAAGCATCAAACTCGGGCTTCTCGCTGCGATCCAAGCAGAAGTTTCCTTCACCGCATTGGACTCGCAGCATATACCAGACCTGTTTTTGGCCAATGCAGATCGGACCGCAATGCCGCCGAATAAAGCGTTTTGGCAGGCGATAGCGCAGCCAGCCCCGAGTGCAGCCAAGGACTTTGACATGCGCTGGCAGCAGGCCAACCTCCTCCTCCAACTCCCGATACATCGCCTCGAGTGGCGTCTCGTCGGACTTGATTCCGCCCTGCGGAAACTGCCACGCGTTCTGCCCGACGCGGCGCCCCCAGAACAGGCGCCGATCTGCATTGCTCAAGATGATGCCGACGTTTGGCCGGAAACCGTCCCCGTCGATCAAGTTACTATACCTTTTTAAGTTTCCTTGGCATTCTTCCACAATATACCCAGCGGCTTCAATTCCCCTGCCAGCCAAGAAGCGTCATGCCCACTTCAAACTGGGCTCGAACAGCCCCAAGCAGCAGCCGGGGGAAGGCTTTGTCACAAACCGCCCTCAAGACCAGCTAGCCATGTCTCTTGCCATCTTTGACCTCGACAACACCCTTCTTCGCGGGGATTCTGACTATTTGTGGGGACGGCACCTGATCAAACTCGGCGTTGTCGACGGCGACTACTACGAACGGACCAACCAGAAGTTCTACGACGACTACCGCGCCGGTCGACTCGATATCGACGCCTTCTTGCGCTTCTCGCTCGCACCTCTAAGCCAACATCCGCTTGAGCAGCTCAAACGCTGGCGCGAGGTCTTTATGCAAGAGCAGATCGAGCCGATCATGCTGCCGGCAGCGAAGGCCCTTGTTGAGCAGCACCGCAGCAAGGGTGATACGCTCATGATCATT
>NZ_JBUDPI010000368.1:0-3593 GCF_054919635.1 Halochromatium sp.
GCGATGGGCACCTGCAGCAGCGCGCGCGCTTTGCCGAGATGGTCGCCAACCTCATCGGTCAAGCGGTGCTGCTGGCGCGCTCGGTCGAGGCCGAGCGCCGTGCGCTGCGCGAGGAGCGCGACGCGCTGCGCCGTCACGTCAAGGGCACCCATGGCTTCGACAGCATCATCGGCCATACCCAGCGCATGCGCATCGTCTTCGAGCAGGTGCGCCAGGTCGCCAAGTGGAACACCACGGTCTTGGTGCGCGGTGAGTCCGGCACCGGCAAGGAGCTGATTGCTAACGCCATCCACTACAACTCGCCGCGCGCCCAGAGCACCTTCGTCAAGCTCAACTGCGCGGCGCTGCCCGACAATCTGCTCGAATCCGAGCTCTTCGGCCATGAGAAAGGCGCCTTTACCGGCGCGGTGAGCCAGCGCAAGGGGCGCTTCGAGCAGGCCGACGGCGGCACCCTGTTTCTCGATGAGATTGGCGAGATCAGCCCGGCGTTTCAGGCCAAGCTGCTTCGCGTGCTGCAAGAGGGCGAGTTCGAGCGGGTCGGAGGTAGTCGCACCATCAAGGTTGATGTGCGGGTCATCGCGGCCACCAATCGCAACCTGGAGCAAGAGGTCAAGGCCGGTGAGTTCCGCGAAGACCTCTACTATCGCCTCAACGTGATGCCAATCGTGATGCCGGCGCTGCGCGAGCGCATCGAAGACGTGCCCGAGCTGGCCAAATTCCTCATCGCCAAGGTCTCCAAGCAGCAGGGCCGCGAGCTGAGCATCACCGACAGCGCACTGCGCGTACTGATGCGCTACGACTGGCCTGGTAACGTGCGCGAGCTCGAGAACTGCATGGAGCGCGCGGCGGTGATGAGCGAATGCGGCATCATCGATCGCGACGTCATCGATCTGACGGGACTTGATGTCGGCAACCTACCCGAACCGCGCACGACGCTGACCTCAGCAGCTGGAAACAGTGCCGGCGCCGTTGCCGGCACTGCAGACCATGGCATCGACCTCGATGACCCAGATATCGACGAGCGCGAGCGCGTGATTGCCGCACTGGAGCAAGCCGGCTGGGTCCAGGCCAAGGCCGCACGCCTGCTCAACATGACCCCCCGTCAGATCGCCTATCGGATTCAGACCATGAACATCAAGGTGAAGCAGTTCTAGGCAGCATCTTTGCCCAGCGTTAGCGTTCAAGAGGGCTACCCGACCCACACACGCGCATTGCGAAACAGCCGCATCCATGGGCTGTCCTCGCCCCAATCATCAGGGTGCCAGGACTGCTGCACGGTGCGGAAGATACGCTCCGGATGCGGCATCATGATGGTGACGCGCCCATCGGTATTGCACAGACCGGTCATACCATCCGGCGAGCCGTTCGGGTTGGCTGGGTAACGGATGGCCGGTGTTCCATCGGCCTCGATGTAGCGCAGCGCGGTCAGCGGGCCGGCGGCCTGCTGCTGCGCCGCATCGCTGAACTCGGCACGTCCCTCGCCGTGTGAGACGACGATCGGCAGCCTCGCACCCTGCATACCCTGCAACAGGATCGATGGCGATGGCGTCACCTCAACCATCAGCAGCCGCGCCTCGAACCGCTCCGAGCGATTGCGCACGAAATGCGGCCAATGCTCGGTGCCGGGAATCAGCTCACGCAGGTTGGCGAGCATCTGACAGCCATTGCAGACGCCGAGCGCAAAGCGGTCTCCACTGGCGAAGAAGGCCTCGAACTGCTCGCGTGCGCGGGGGTTGAACAGGATCGTCTTGGCCCAGCCCTCACCAGCACCGAGCACGTCGCCGTAGCTGAAGCCGCCGCAAGCGGCCAGGCCCTGGAAGCCATCGAGCCCGAAACGCCCCTCGAGCAGGTCAGACATGTGCACGTCGATGCAGTCGAAGCCGGCGCGATCGAAGGCCGCGGCCATCTCGATCTGGCCGTTGACACCCTGCTCGCGGAGCACCGCGAGCCGCGGTCGGACGCCGGTGGCGATCAGCGGCGCGGCGATCTCCTCGGCCGGGTCGAAGGTCAGCCTGGCACTCAAGCCAGGCTCATCGGCGCTGATGCGCACGAATTCCTCATCCGCGCAGTCTGGGTTATCGCGCAGGCGCTGCATCTGCCAGCTGGTCTCGGACCAGGCCTGCTGCAGCTCGACGCGGGTCGCTTCAAAGAGGACCTGCTTGCGCTGACGGATGCGGATCATGCCATCGCTGCTCGGCTGGCCGAACGCATGGCTGCAGGCACCCAGCCCGAGCTTGTGCAATCGAGCGAAGACAAGAGCCAGATCGGCAGCCGGAACCTGCAGGACGGCACCGAGCTCTTCGGCGAACAAGGCCGCGATTGGATCGCGCCGCCCCTGTGCCGCCCGCTCTCGATCCGTATCGTCTCCTGGGCTGAAGCGGGGCAGCATCCCCAGGTCGCAATCGATCCCACAGCGTCCGGCGAACGCCATCTCACAGAGGGTCGCAAGCAGGCCGCCGTCGGAGCGATCGTGATAGGCGAGCAGCAGTCGACGGTCTTTCAAGTCCTGCATGGCGCTGAAGAAGGTCTTGAGCAGCGCCGGATCATCCAGGTCCGGCGGCACTTCGCCGATCCGTCCGTAGACCTGCGCTAACGCCGAGCCGCCAAGGCGATCCTGACCGCGACCGAGGTCGACCAGCACCAGCACCGTCTCGCCGCGATCGAGCCGCAGCCAGGGCGTCGCGCAGCGGCGCACATCGGCCACCGGCGCCACCGCCGAGACCACCAGCGAAAGCGGGGCTGCCATCTCGAAAGACTCGGTGCGGCCATCACCGTCCGCAGCGCGCGAGTCCTCTCCCGACTGCGTTGCATCCGCGCGCGATTCCGGGCGCGATACTGGCCGCTCCCAGACCGTTTTCATGCTCATCGAGTCCTTGCCGACCGGAATCGCGATCCCGAGCGCCGGGCACAGCTCGAGCCCGACCGCACGCACGGTCTCATAGAGCCGCGCGTCCTCGCCGGGATGCCCTGCCGCGGCCATCCAGTTCGCTGACAGCTTCAGCTCCGCCAGCTCCGAGATATTGGCCCCCGCCAGGTTGGTGATCGCCTCGCCAACCGCCATGCGGCCAGACGCGGCTGCATTGAGCAGCGCGATAGGGGCGCGCTCACCCATCGCCATTGCCTCGCCAGCGTAGCCATCGAAATCGGTGAGGGTCATGGCACAATCGGCCACAGGCACCTGCCAGGGGCCGACCATCTGATCGCGGTTGACCAGGCCGCCGACGCTGCGATCGCCAATCGTGATCAGGAAGCCCTTAGCAGCCACGGTCGGCAGGCGCAGCACCCGTCCAACGGCATCGGCCAGATCGAGCGCGGCCAGATCAAGCGAGTCGCCGACGGCCTCGACCGAGCTGACATCGCGCATCATCTGCGGCGGCTTGCCGAGCAGCAGCGACAGCGGCATATCGATGGGGACCGTGCCAAACTGGCTGTCCTCCAGGGTCAGCTGCTCGTCATCGGTGGCCTCGCCCACCAGCGCATAGGGGCAGCGCTCGCGCGCGCAGATTGCCTCGAACTCGGCCAGGCGTGCCGGATCGATCGCCAGCACATAGCGCTCCTGCGCCTCGTTGCACCAGATCTCCATCGGCGACATG
>NZ_JBUDPI010000369.1:0-3588 GCF_054919635.1 Halochromatium sp.
CTCAGCGGGCTCGGCATCGTCTTCACCAATCAGGGCTTCGGCGCGCTGCCCGAGCAGCTCGTCGCGGCAGGCTTCGACGGCGAGAGCGCCGGGCGCATCACCCATTTCGCGGTCGCCGGGGTCTGCGTGCTAGCGGCTTTGCTCGTGCAGCTGGGGCTCAAGGCCGGCGTACCGGTCGCGCGCGAGCAGCGCCCGAGCGTCCGGCAACTGTTTGTCAGTGGCTTTTCCGAGGCCCGCAATCCACGTGTTGCACTAGCCTATTCGGCGGCATTCATCGCCCGCGGCGATCAGTCGGTCAATGCCACCTTCCTGATCCTATGGGGAACGCTCGCGGCGAAAGCGGCTGGTATGAGCTCTGCCGAGGCCGTCATGAACGGTACCCTGATCTTCGTGATCGCGCAGATCTCGGCCCTGGTTTGGGCTCCGGTGCTCGGTCCTCTCCTTGACCGAATCGACCGCGCCACCGGGCTGGCGATCTGCATGGTGCTCGCGGCCATCGGCAACCTCGCCCCGCTGCTACTCGATGACCCGCTCGAGCGCATTGGCATCCTGTTCTTCGTGCTGCTCGGCATCGGCCAGATCAGCGTCTTCCTCTCCGCCCAGTCGCTGATCGGCCAAGAGGCGCCGGTGACCAAACGCGGCTCGGTTCTCGGCGCCTTCAATATCTCAGGGGCCTTTGGCATCCTGCTGATCACCCTTGTCGGTGGTCGCCTGTTCGATGCCGTTGATCCACGCGCGCCCTTCGTCGTCGTCGGCTCGATCAACATCCTCTTGTTCCTCGCAAGCCTCTATGTGCGGCTGCGGATGCCCCGACCACCCGCACCACCGCTGGACCTTGGTCGCAAGAGTCCCGCGACCTGATTGCATCTCTCCTCATCCCTTAACCATCGCCATCCGACACTGTAGCCCCGAGGAGAGCCACGCGACTCAACGCTCGTCCCTGCACAGGATTATGATGAAGCGGCCCCAAGAACGCAGATCAGCCGATGCGTAACCCCCAATTCAAGCTCCTGGATCTAACGTCCGCGCGACGCCGGAGTCTCGGCCTTGGCGTCATCGTCGTCGTTCTATTGGCCGTTGGCAGCATCCTGGTTGATGCCTGGTTGATCGACCATCTGCAGGGGCATGTGCGTACCCATGCGGATGACACCGCTGCGCTCAAGACCTTCGTCGAGCAAGGTCTACCTGAGACCAGCGCTTGGGTGCTCGGTACCAAGGCCGCCGTGCTGCTCTTCGCGGTCGTGCTTGCCATCGCCTTCGCACGCTCGTTTCGTGAGCAGATCAGCCAACTGGCCGAAAGCCGCGAGCGCAACCGAGCCATCGTCGACAACATGGTCGATGGCGCCATCCATATCGACGGGAACGGTCAGCTCGTGGCACTCAATGCCGCTGCTGAGCGAATGTTTGGCCAGTCGAGCAAAGAGGTGCGCGGTCGGTCGCTGTCGATGCTGCTAGCGCCCGCGCATCGTCAGCAGATTGAGACCAAGATCCGTCTCGCCGCAGCGCGTATCGGCACCGAGCCACCGCTCAATGTGGCGCTCGAGGTACAGGGTCTGCGCAGCAATGGCACCAGTTTCCCCCTGTATTTGGCGATCAGCGAGGTCGTCATGGGCAGCTATCCGGTATTTACTGCCATCGCGCGCGATCTCACCGAAACCAAGCGCCAGATGCAGGAGCTGGCCGAAACACGCGATAAAGCCATGGCTGCCGACCGGGCCAAGAGCCAGTTCCTTGCGGTCATGAGCCATGAGATCCGCACGCCCATGAACGGTGTGATGGGGATGCTCGACCTGCTACGCGATGGCAATCTGACCGAGCAACAGCTCGAATTCATCGACACTGCCGAGAAGTCGAGCAACGTCCTGCTCGGCATCATCAACGACATCCTCGATCTCTCCAAGATTGAGTCTGGCAAGCTCGACCTCCAAGAGCTCGACTTCAATCTCGGCACCACGATCGAGGAAGTCGCTGCGCTCGTCGCAGCGAACGCCCGCGAGAAGAACCTGGAGGTCGTCACCTTCGTCGAGGACGACGTGCCGAGACGCGTGCGCGGTGACCCTTATCGCTTGCGACAGGTCTTGAGTAACCTGATGGGGAACGCGGTCAAGTTCACCAACGAGGGAGAAGCGGTCGTCGAGGCGCGTCTTATCGAGACTCGTGACGACTGGATCAAGGTCCGAGTCCAAGTCCGTGACACTGGCATCGGCATCGCGCCCGATATCGCCAAGACGCTGTTTCAGCCGTTCACGCAAGCCGATGCCTCGACCACCCGACGATTTGGCGGCACTGGTCTCGGCCTGGTGATCTCCAAGCGGCTGATCGAGATGATGAACGGCGAGATCGGATTCGAGAGCGTTCCCGGAGAAGGCTCGACCTTTTGGTGCACTGTGCGTCTAGCGCAGGCTCAAAGTGGCGTCGACGACATCGATGCTGACTTGGCTGGCGTGCGGATACTCATTGTTGACGACAACGCGACGAATCGGATCATTCTCGAACGGTACTTGTCGCGCTGGGGCGCTGACGCAGAGAGCAGCGACGGCGCCAAAGATGCTTTGCGGGCGTTGCACCAGGCAGTCGAGAACGGCAAACCGTTTCAGCTGGCGATACTCGATATGCAGATGCCGGATACGGACGGCATCGAGCTGGCGCATATGATTAAGGGTGACGCAGATCTCGCCCATACCCAGCTACTGATGTTGAGCTCAATGGGCTATCCAGGGGAAGATGCCCGCCGCGCTGGCATCGTGGTCAGCCTGCTCAAGCCGGTGCGCCAAGCGCTCCTCCACGAGGCCATTATCAAGGGACTTGGGCTCGGCAAACGGCCCCGCGTTCCGGCTGCTGAGCAGCCACCTCCGGTAACCCGCCAGTTCGATGCCCGCATCTTGGTCACGGAGGACAATCCCGTGAATGAGAAGGTGGTGCGGATGATGATCGAGCGGCTCGGTGCCGAACTCGTCGTCGTTGGCAACGGGCAGCTCGCGGTCGACCATCTCGCCAACAACCGCGATATCGACCTCGTTCTGATGGATGTGCACATGCCCGTGCTGAACGGGCTGGAAGCAACGCGATTGATCCGCGAGCACGAGAAGGAGCATGACCTCAGCCCGATCCCGATTATCGCAATGACCGCATCGGCCTTGACTCGCGATCGGGAGAATTGCAAGGCAGCAGGCATGAACGACTTCATGTCCAAGCCCGTCAAGCGCCAAGATCTCGATGAGGCACTGGCTCAATGGCTGCCACGCGGTCGGCAACATCCGCCGCCGAGCGGGCAAGCAGCAGCCGGCATCAGCAGGACGGCTTCAGACTAGCGGGAAAGAACGCTGAGCAGCCTCGATCGTCACCGAGGCGTGGGACTTGATTGGGGTGGACGATGGGAATCGAACCCACGACCGCAGGAGCCACAATCCTGTGCTCTACCAACTGAGCTACGTCCACCATTGAAACAAACCTTGCTGATCCACCTCGTAGCAGGCTAATCAGCGACGTCGAGCCTTGGTATTCGGACTCGACTGTCCAGTCAGGCTAGCCTGTCAACGCTGCGTTTGGCACGCCCGGCAGGACTCGAACCTGCGACCAACGGCTTAG
>NZ_JBUDPI010000037.1:0-17512 GCF_054919635.1 Halochromatium sp.
CTGGGCCGGTGAGATCGGGCAGGTGCAGCTATTGCCCTCCGACTATCTCGCCTTCGGGACCGACGGCGATGGCGATGGACAGGTGCAGTTGAAGGAGAGTGCGGCGGACGTGATTCGCACCGCTGCGCGGGTCATCGGCTCGCTCGGCTGGCGCGCTGGCGAGCCCTGGCTCGAGGAGGTGCAGGTGCCAGGCGATCTCCCTTGGGGGCAGGCCGGCGTCTATCAGCATTGGCCGCGTGCTCACTGGGCCGCCCTCGGCGTCAAGCAAGCGGATGGCAGCGCACTGCCGAGCGATCAGCTTCCGGCCGCGCTGCTCCTGCCGATGGGTCGCAAGGGGCCAGCCTTCCTCGCCTATCCCAATTTCGATGTCTATCTTGCCTGGAACCGCTCATTGCTGTACGCAAGCACAGCCGCCTATTTTGCGACTCGGCTCGCGGGCGCTGAGGCTGTCGAGCCCGGAGCCCCCGAGCCCGGCCTGAACGCCGATCAGCTCAAGCAATTGCAGCAACGCCTTGTCGAGCGCGGATACGATGTCGGCGCCATCGATGGCATCCTCGGCGAAAAGACGCGCGCGGCCGTTCGTCGAGAGCAGCAGCGCCTAGGCCTGCCAGCCGACGCTTGGCCAACCCCGACCTTATTGAGCCGGCTTTGATAAACGACTGATCCCTTGTCGATGACGTTGGCGCTGGGACCCGAAGGGTTGGCCCGGCTATATGCGCTTCAGGGGGCGTCGGCGCTGGCTGCCCCGGTGTGTTCGCCGGTCACCAATGGCCGGTCCCTGGCTCGCCCTTGAAGGGGCCGACCAGCTCATCGGTGATCCAGCCGCCGTAGTAGCCGCCGGTCTGCGCGCGCACTGGCTCACCGGCGACGAAACACTGCAACAGGCTGGGGTAGGCGGCGAACCAGCCGGCGATCACGCGAGCCTCGGCCTCAGGCCGTGGATAACGCCAGAGCGCGTTACTGATCCATCCGGCGCTGCCTTCGACATCGAAGTACTCGGCCTCGCCCTTCCATTCGCAGAAGGTGCGGTGTGCGCTGGGCCGCAATCGGTCTTGGTCCACCGCCTCTGGCGGCAGATAGAACGCCGGTGGGCTGCCGGTTTCCAGCACCCGGATGGCGCGCTCGGTCCGGGCAATCCGTTGCTCGCCAGCATAGACCTCAACCAAGCGGGGGTCTGGCACATAGGCCGGTGGGCGTGGGTAGTCCCAGACCGATTCCTGTCCCTCAGCGGGCGCGACAGCAAACGGCGGCCGCTGCTGGCCACGGTAGGTCCAGGCGTTGCGGGCTTGCTCAAGATCCTGCGATTTCATGGGGTTTAGGCCCTCGTGATCAGCTTTCTCTCTCAGACTATCGAGGCGCGACGGCAGATCAAGGCCGGCTTGGCGCGCAGTAGCTGGTGTTGACCAGCAGGCGTCGAGGCGTTCGCGCCGGCGACTCTGCGGCGCATCAACTCGATAGGTTCAGTGATTAGTCGATCAGGGACCCCAAGGCCTGCTCGATGACCTGAGGGTCGTCGACGAAACGCAGTGCCGTCACGTTGCCGTCCTGAGCTTCGATGAGGGTGACCTGTTCGGGCTCTCGCGGCAGCATTGCGGTCTGTTCCGCTTGACGGCCAAGGAGCATCGGGTAGGGCAACTTGCGCAGTTGCGGCATGGCAACCAGCTTGGTCACGATCGGCGGCATGCCGTCGATGTCGGCGACGTAGACGATGCCGGCTGCAGCGAGACCATCGCCTGTTTGCCCGGCAAGGGCGTCTTCGATCAGCGCTGAGGCCTCGCGACTGGCCGAGAACAGGATGAGGCGCGTGTCGGGGCCGACCGTCCGTGGCTCGTCGTGCTGGTCATTCAGGGTTAGCGCCGGCAGCCTGTCGCCAACCTCGAGCGGCGCGCCAACGAGCGTCGTTGGCAGCAATAGTAGGGAAAAGAGAATTGCTTTCATCATGTTCTTGCTCCGAATGACAGTGTTCTCGGTGATCGGGATCAGGTTGATCCAGCCGCCACTGCGCAGTAGCGTCGATGTTGAAGCTGCTGGCCGGCTTCCTCGGCAGCGGCAAGACGACGGTGCTCAATCACCTGGTGCGACAGCCGGAGCTTGTCCGCACCCTGGTCACCATCAACGAGTTGGGAGGGGTCGGGCTCGATCATCTCCTGATGAGCCGGTTTCCGAGAACACCATTGTCGAGATGTCCAGCGGCTGCCTCTGCTGCACCATCGGGGGCGATCTGGCCAGTACGCTCAAGGATGCCCACTGGCGCTTCTCGCGCGATGGCGAGCGGCAGTTCGACCGGGTCGTCATCGAGACCACCGGGCTTGCCGACCCGGCCCCGATCATACCCACCCTGATGACAGGTGACGTCATCGCGCGACGTTATCAACTCGATATCGTTCTCGATCAGCCGCTGCAAGAGCGTCTGTTCGAGGCTTGGCTCATGCCCTGGCTCCCGCGCGCCCGACTCCCGCCACATCACGAGGCGCTAAGTTTGACACTCGGCCTTTGCGACCTAACGTCTCCTTTGTCACCATGGTCATCGACCTAAGCCTCATCCGCTGAGACCGAAGGTATCGTGAGCGCTCGACCGAGGTCCGATTTCTGGGCGTTTGAGGCGAGCACTGACGCGACAGTGATGATCTCTCCAGCAGGTAAAAGCCGGCCGAGCGTTGATTGCGCTTCGCCCTTTACTGCGCCGCAACCGGAGGACGACTCTCGATGAGTGAAGACGCAGTGAACGGCCAATCAGCAAGAGCGATAGGTACTCGGCCATTGTTGGCTGGCGCGGTCGGCAATGTGATCGAGTGGTACGACTTCTCGCTGTATGGGTACATGGCCGCGGTCTTGTCTGGGCTGTTCTTCCCGCATGAAGATCGCCTCGTTTCGCTGATTGCAACCTACGGCGTTTTCGCGGCCGGCTTCTTGGCGCGTCCGCTGGGCGCTTTTTTGTTCGGCCATCTGGGCGATCGCATCGGCCGAAAGGCGGTGCTGGTCGTGTCGGTGCTCCTGATGGTGCTGCCGACTATCCTGCTAGGCTTGCTGCCCACCTACGCCCAATGGGGCGTCTGGGCCGCGATCTGCCTCGTGGGCGTTCGTATTTTGCAGGGGCTGTCGGTGGGCGGTGAGTTCTCGGGCTCGGCGACCTATTTGGCTGAGACCGCAGCGCCGGGGCGACGCGGTTTCGCTGCGAGCTTTGCCAATGTTGGCTCGATGGCTGGGATGCTCCTGGGCGCCGTTGTTCCCGCGGTGACCCTCGCCCTGCTTACGGATGCAGAGGTGGAGGCCTGGGGCTGGCGTATTCCTTTTCTGCTCGGCGGTGTCATTGGGCTGGTCGCGTTGTTGCTGCGACAAGGATTGCCGGAGCCGGAACCTGCACCGGGTGCAGAGGATGGGCCAGCGGCTCACCAGGCGATGCCGGTTAGCGGTGCGCCGCCGGAGGCTCCCATTCGCAGTCTGCTGCGCCACGAGCCGATCGCGACGCTGCGCGCGATCCTCTATGCAGGGGGCTACGGCGTGGCCTTCTATATTCCGATGGTCTATATGCCGACCTGGCTGTCGATCTATACCGACATTGCGCTGCACGAGGCGCTGTTTATCGTCACGGCTTCGATGCTGCTGCAGGCCCTTTTGATCCCTCTCGCCGGCTTGGCGTCCGATCGGCTAATGCCTCGGACCCTGCTCCTCGCGTGGGTCTTCGGGTTGCTGGCGTTGTTGGTTGCGCCGCTGTATCTACTGGCCGGCGGCGGCGCGGAATGGCAGGCCATTGCCGCGTTGCTGGTCTTCGCTGCGTTGCTCGCGATCCCGCTCGGTGTGACACCGTCGCTGATGGCCGAAACCTTTCATCGCCGCCACCGGCTGACCGGTTACTCGGTCTCGTTCAATATCGGCTACGGGGTTGCCGGAGGCACCGCGCCCATGGTCGCGACCTGGCTAATCCACGCCTCGGGTTACAAGCTCGCGCCCGCCTTCTACATGGTGCTCTGCGCATTGGTCGCGGTGGCCACGCTCGTGAGCATGAAGGACTGGAGCCGTTCGGCGTTGCGCTAGCCGTGCCCTAAGTCCCCGGGAGACCGGCCGCAGAGCCCCCTGCGCAGCACATAGAGCGGTTTGGCCCGGCCAGATTCAGTGGGCGGCTAAACGAATGACCCTGCTCTTCGAGGCCCTTGCGGTCGGCACCGCTCAAGTCGGCCTCACTGAGCAGGTGAGGAACGGGCAGTGCGCGCGACCAATACGCGCGAGCAGCTCCCAGAGTCCCGGGGCGCTGGACTTGGAGGGAGTCTGGTTGCCGGCTTGACCTCGACATCGAGCACCAAGCGCAGGTTGCCGACCAGATTAGGTATTGGGGGGGATGGGAGGGACGCCCCGGCTTGGCGGGGTTGTAGCCGAGCACGGCTCCCTCTAGGTCAGTGGGCGTTGCTCTTCTGCAGCCTGTGCCTGAAGGTGACGGAATTGACCCAGGGATCCTTGTCCTATTCTTCGTCCGAGCCAGATCGCTTAAGACCAAACCGCCGCATCCGTTCCCAAAGAGACTTACGGCTAATTCCCAGACGCTCCGCGGTTTGCACGATGCGCCCAGCATTGACCTCTAGCGCGCGTTCGATGTAGCGCCGCTCGCAACCTGCGAGGTAGGTTTCCAGCGTCGGTTCGAGCTCAGATCGAGTGCTGTCGACCGGTATGCTGGGGAAGATGTCAGCGCGTCTGAGGCGGGGTCCGTCGCAGAAGATGCACGCACGTTCTAGCGTGTGTCTCAGCTCGCGAACGTTGCCAGGCCAGTCGTGCTCGATGAGCGCCTGCTCGGCTTCCGCACTGAGTTGCAACGGCGGGCCTCCTTCACGTCGTGCGCAGTCTTTGAGAAAGCAGTGTGCGAGCCAGGGGATATCTTTCGGCCGTTCGCGCAGAGCCGGAACCCTGAGTTGCACGACGTTGATTCGGTAGAATAGGTCCTCGCGGAAGCGTCCCGTTGCGACCAGGTCGTCAAGATTCTGGTGAGTCGCCAAGACGATCCGGGTGTCAACCGGCACGAGCTGACGTCCGCCGACGCGGACCACGGCCCGCTCTTGCAGCACGCGTAAGAGCTTAGCTTGGAGTGGTGCCGGCATGTCGCCGACTTCATCGAGGAAGAGGGTGCCTCCGGAGGCGCGTTCGAAGAGACCGGCGTGGGTTTGATGGGCGCCGGTGAAAGCTCCACGCTCATGGCCGAAGAGCTCGGACTCGGCGAGGCTTTCGATGAGTGCTGCGCAGTTGACGGGAACAAAATCCCCGCGCCCGCTGAGCTCGTGCAGAAGCCGAGCGACCACCTCCTTTCCTGTTCCCGTCTCGCCGGTAATGAGCACGGTCGTATCCAAAGGTGCCACACGCTCGACCAATGCCTGAATGTGGTCCATCGGCGGAGAAACGCCAAGGGCGCTGCGCCCCTTTTCTACAATGCCCGGGCCAACGATGAGCCGTCTTACCCGATTCAACAGCTGATCGATCTCGAACGGCTTGGTGATGTAGTCCGCCGCCCCCGTCTTCAGCAGGTCGACCGCGCGCTCCAGGTCGCCGTAACCAGTGACAAAAATAAAGGGAGGCAATGTGATGCCGCTCCGGTGGAGTCGTTCGAACAGCTCGTCACCGGATAATCCAGGTAGGCGGATGTCGCAAATGACCACGGCGAAGTCATGATGTCTTAGGTCCAGTTCGGCGGCCTCGGCGTTGCGATGCCAGGCGGTTTCTAGCCCCTCGAGCCGGAAACGCTCGACGAGCGATTCACCCATAATCGGATCGTCTTCGATCAGACAGAGTCTGCTCATGTCAGATTCCCATTGCCCCGGTTGCTTGATGGCTGGGACTGGCGATCGTTGAATGGAAGGTGGATTTCCATGGCAGTCCCTGGACGCAGCGTGAGCACGTCGATGCTCCCACCGAGCTGACTCACCGTCTGGTAGGTCACCCAAAGCCCTAATCCGTGGCCTTCAGCCCGCGAGAAGAACGGCTCGAACAGACGGTGTTGATCTTCCTCGAGGATGCCCGGTCCATCATCTTCCACCCGCAGCCACAGATGACTCCGCTCTGCCAAGCAGCGCAGCTCGACTCGGCCAGAGTGCGGCGCGGCTTGAATGGCGTTGAGGAGGAGATTGATTAGGATCTGCCGCACGGCCGACGAAGGCAGAGCCAGGGCGTCCTCGCCGACATCACATTGCCAGGTCAACCGCAAACGCTTCTTATGCACCTCGGCTTGGATCAGCGTCCGCACGTCCTCGATATCCCTTACCGTGAGCGGGTGCGCGTCGGCGCGTGCCTGCACCAGCAAGGCTTGAACCGTGGTTTGGATCTGGCGCAGGCCCCGTTCCAGCAAGTCCAGGGTCTTGCGGTCCATCTCGGGTTGGTCACTGTGCAGCCGGAAGGTGTCCAGCGCATTGAGCATACCGCCAAGGGGGTTGTTGATCTCGTGGGCCAGTCCGGCCGACACCTGACCGACTGCGGCGAGTCGCTCGGACTGGCGCATCTCTTTCTCTAGGAACCGCTTCTCGCGCAGGCCGTGGAGCATCTCGTCGAAGCCGCGGGCTAACTCACCGATCTCATCGCTGCAATTGACCGTCTTACAGTTGACGCTCAGGTCGCCGTGCCCGACACGCCTCATGCACTCGCGTAGCTCACTGATGGGGCGCACTAGCCGTTTACCGAGCGTCCAGCCGACCAGAAGCAGGATCACGAGCAGGAGCAGGCCGTAGCCGAGCGCTGCCCGGAACAGCGCGAAGAAGTGATCCTGCAGGGCCGACAAGGGGTAGTCGACGAGCACAAGGCCAAGCTCTCGCCGATCGCGCGCGATCGACGCGGCGGTCACGAAGCCCGTCGCTGGCTCGATGGTCAACGCCCCCTGCGGCGGCAAGGTCGTGGGGTCAAGCTCGCGCCCAAAGGTTGCCAATCGCACGACGTCCGGATCATCCGCAGCGAGCCTCCGTCCGCCTTCGGTTGCGGCATAGAATCCACCTGTGTGGTCCAGGGCCACGACCAAGGGCGGGGAAGGCGCCGGGACGCCGAGCGAGAAACGCTCCAGCGACTCCTGAACCCGGGCCGGCGCATGAGCGCTCATATCCCAGTAGAGATTGCCCGACAAACAGTCCGTCATCCGGGCTACGCTCATAATGCGGTCGGCCTTGAACTCTCGGTAACTGGACGTCAGGACTAGGACTGTCAGCACGATCATCCCGGCAAGCATTAAGAGGCTGAAGGCAATGGTCATGCGCAATCGATAACCCATGGTCTCCTCTAAAGGTTCTGTACGCTCCCAGATCTCCGTCCGCCGTCATTGGAGCCTGCAGGCTCAGGCAATAACACAGCAAAGACGGTTCCAAAAGGAGCTATTGGAAGGAACGGCCTTGGTTTCGGCGGATGTCGGGATTGCGGGCCAAAACCACGCAGGCCAGATAGGTTACCAGTCGGCAACCTGCTGACGACAAGTCGATCGCAGAGGTTACCGCTTGGTAACCAACCGATGTCTATCTGAACCTTCAGCGCTCAAGGTCCGACGCGGAAGCGGCGAGAAAAGCGCTCTGGCACGGGTTCTTGCGCGAGTGACGGTCCATGGCATGTCTTCTGCTTGCTGTGGGCCGACGGCTCATCCATTGTTTCGAAAAGAGACTCGAGCCGTTGCTAACCCACCAAGTAGCGCATGAGGAGAGACCATGATAGAACCACTGCGAGCCACACCGTTCCTTTTGTTTGTTGCCCTGCTGCTATCCGGCGTGTTGCCGACGGCACTAGCGGAGAGCGGCGTGGCCAAGATTCCATTCGTTATCGAGACGCCATCACCCTATGGGACCGTAGAGGAAACGGTCGCGGTGATCAAGCAGAACATTGAGTCCGAGCCTAATTGGGTAGTTAACGGTGTCAAGCCAATGGATAAGAAAATCAAGGAGCTCAGTGGAATTGAGATCCCGCCGGTGACGTTGATTGATGCCTGCAACCCTTATCATGCCGGCGAGATTCTGAAAAGCGACGAGGATCGTTACGCCTCTGTGATGATGCCTTGTACCATTGCCGTGTATGAAAAAACCGATGGCACCGTCTATGTGGGCACGATGAACGCCCGCCTTATCGGAGAGATGTTCGGGGGCGCCGTGGCTAAGATCATGGGCGGAACGGTTGCCGAAGACCAGGAGCGATTCTTACAGCTCAACTAAACCACAGCCGCTTGCGGGTGGCTGGTCCCCCGCAAGTGATTGGTAGACCGTGGCATTCGGTCCCCGGTTAGGATGGCACCTCGTGGTGCGGCTTATCGGCTCGTTCATCGTCTGCAAGAGCGGCCAAGAGCGCCGAACAATAGCCCCGTTCAAGACCCCTAAGAGCCACCCTTCAGTGGCTCAGTAAAAATCCCCCGGCAAAGCCGGGGTTTTTTGCTATGCGTTCCCGAGCCAGTGATGATCTTGCCCGCCAGTGTTGATCACGACCTGGCCAGCATCCAGGCGATATCGATCATCCGATTCACATAGCCCCATTCGTTGTCGTACCAGGCATAGATCTTCACCTGGGTGTCGTCGATGACCATGGTAGAGAGGGCGTCGACGATTGAGGAGCGTGGGTCATTGAGGTAGTCGACTGAGACCAGCGGGCGTTCTTCGTAGCCGAGGATGCCGGCGAGCTCGCCATCGGCAGCGTTCTTCAGCAGGCTGTTGATCTCCTCGACCGTGACTGGTCGTGCGGCCTCAAAGACGAAGTCGGTCAGTGAGGCGTTGAGCAGTGGCACGCGCACGGCGTGGCCATTGAGCTTCCCGGTGAGCTCAGGGAAGATCTTGGTGATGGCCTTGGCGCTGCCGGTCGTGGTTGGGATCAGGGACTGCCCACAGGCGCGGGCGCGGCGCAGGTCCTTGTGGCCGAGGTCGACGATGCGCTGGGTGTTGGTGATGTTGTGGATGGTGGTCATGCAGCCGTGATTGATGCGGACCTGCTCGTGCATGACCTTGACCACCGGCGCCAGGCAGTTGGTGGTGCAGGAGGCGGCGGTGACGATGCGATGCTTGTCGGGATCGTAGCGATCGTGATTGACGCCGTAGACGATGTCGAGCGCACCTTTGGTAGGAGCGGCGACCAGCACCTTCTTGACACCTTGCTCAAGGTAGCCCTGCAGCAGCTCGGGCTGTTTGTGGTGTTTGCCGGTGGCCTCGATGACGATATCGCAGTGAGACCAGTCGGTCTCGGTGATGGTCTTGTGCTGGCTGTAGCCAATGCGTTGTCCATCGATGAGGATGGCTCCATGATCGGCTGTGCAGGCATGAGCGAAGCGCCCATGGACCGAATCGAACTCGAGCAGGTGCGCTGAGCCGGCGGCGTCGCAGGCGATCTCGTTGATCTGGACGAGCTGCAGGCTGGGCGCGTTGTTCTCGGCCTGGCCTGTCGTCCGCTCGATTGCCGCGCGCAGCGCGAGCCTGCCCATACGGCCGAAGCCGTTGATGCCGATCTTGATGCTCATTGTGATGGCTCCTGTGTCGAGGGATGACCGTCGTGCGCGGTCAGGGAGTCAGTCGGTGCCGGCAGGGAAGGGCCTTACGGGCGGCGCCTGACTGCTGTATCGGCGCCTAGTCTGTCCTGCTGGGCTGAATCGACATAAGACGGGGAGTGTATATGGACCACGAAATATATGTGTTACTGAATGTTTTCGCTCCTAACCCTGAGCCCGATAGGGGACACCACCGCGTCCTGTCGTTGAGAGGCGAGGCGAGGCGAGGCTGCCCGCTTCTTAGGTCAGCAGATGGAGCGCTGGGATTAGGCGCAACGGGCAGCGCCAGGCCGATTGGCCATGGTGGCTAGTGCAGCCTCGTCGTGGGTGAATGGGGCAGAGCCAGCAATTCCGGACGCCGTTTCGGAAAGGACGCTGCCAGCCCATGATGGAAGGGTCGGGCTTATTCGATAGTAGACCCAAAGCCCCTCGCGGCGGTCGGTTACGATTCCCAGCTCACGCAATTGGGCGAGGTGACGCGAGATGTGCGGCTGACTTGCGCCGAGCGCATGGGTGAGCTCGCACACGCAGAGCTCGGCATGGCGCCACATGAGCATCAGGCACCGCAGACGCGTGTCGTTCGCTAAGGCAGAAAAGAACTCGGTTGCGGTCATGGCTCAAATATAACGCAAGCCACATGTCGTTGTGGTGCCCGAGCGCTGTCCAGGCTTCGATGCCACGCGAACGCGGCGCTCGTTTGCCAGTTCCGGGCGCTGAGAGAGGCCGCTAACTGCTCGCTGGTCATGAGACATTGACAGGGTTACCCACCTTGATCAGGCCTGATTTGCGAACGCGAAGACAGTGACCGGACTGTCGCCCCAAGGCCTTTGCCGTTCCCGGCCCGGCGATGCGGTCGAGATAGCCGCACGGCGGGCGAAGCCGATGCCATTCGAACAGGGCGTCGCCGATGCGAATCTCCCGGTTGCGCAGCTCAGTGCGCGCCAAGCCGGTTACGACCAAATTCCGACGATGCTGACCGGCATCAAGTGACAGTCCGTGGCGGCGCTGTGCCCGTGCCAGATCCTCGGCATGGATGAGGGTGACCTGACAGCCGTCGGTCAGCCGCCAAAACCCCCGGCCGACGGCGTATCGATCATCGGCGAGACCTGCGTCAACCTGGGCCAATGCCTGATCGCAGGAGCGCATCGGTGCGCCGGCTTGGTCAGCGACGAAGATCGCCGACAGTCTCCCCACCTGGCCGCGTTTGCGACGCAGGCCGTGACGGTGTGTCAGTATCCAGCGCAGCCAAGTGGCCATCGCTTGCTCAATGTTGTCCAGGCGTCGCTGCGACCGCTTGCGACCTGCTCATCCGTCTGCCCAATGACTCAGCCTCGTGTCGTGGTTTCGTGATCGCCCTGTGGTCAAGCCAAGACAGATTGATCAGCATGGGGGCCGGTATCGGTCTCGGTATCGGAATCGGAATCGGTCTCGGGCGAAGCGATCACCGTGCCTGGCCCGAGACCCCGGGTACGTAGATGTAGGCGTTCGGCACATCGGCGCCAATCACCTTGATCACGTTGCTTTCGAAGAAACTGCCGATCATCGCCGTCTTGCCGGCTGGATACTCGCCAATCAGGAACGCATCCCCCCGCAGCGTATAGCTGCCCTCTCCGGGTGGAACCTCGAAGAACACCCGACAGGGGTTGGAGTGACACACACCGGTATCGCCGGGGGCCAGGGTGATCTCGCCCCAGTCAGATACATAGTTGCTCGTGGTGACGCACCCAAGGAGCAGTGCGCAAGACACGAGGAGCATAGGGAAGTTGAGCTTCATCGTCCGTACCATGCTGAGTGGTGAGATCGATTGGCGATCTACGGCTAGGTTTGTCGACCAAGAGCAAGTCTAGAGGTTCATGACGGCGGCCTTTGCTGGGAGGACCACAAGCTCCGGCCAGAAGCTGTCGGCCTGCATTGCCGCGGATGCGCTGCTGGACGCGGGTTTGGAGGGCGATCATCCTACAGAGAACGGTTGGCTCTTGCCCGAATCAGTCTAGGCTGCTGAAATCCATGCACAAGGAGGTGCTGATGAACGATCTTTCAAGCACAGCTAACAGCCAAAGCGCTTGCGGCCTTGCGATCACTCCAGCGCCTACCGGAAAAATCCGAGGGTTTGTCGTGATCCTGATTGCGCCTATGCCGCTGCTGGGTAATGACGAGATGGCGTGACGTATGTAGGGCTTAGTAAACATGGTCCGTCCTCGATATCTCCCTCCAGCCACCAGCGCTCAACCGCGCGATCGCCCACCGCAGCTGATAGGGCGGCCTCAGCGCCATGCGCTCATCGACGCCTCCCAGTCCGCCGATGCGCACACCTGGTTGGCGGAATTCAATTGTCGCCAGCTGAGTGCCGGGCGCTTTGCCGGGATGCTGGAGCGGCTCGACTTGGATGGCATCGAAATCGTTCGGGAGCATCAGAGCCAGGACATTCAAAAAGCCGGCGTCATGCCGTCAGGCACCTGCACCGTCTCCCTGATTGAGCGCACCGAGGGCAAGGCCCGCTTCTCGCAATTTGCCGCGGACATCGCTGATCAACTGTTCTTCATGCCCGGTGAGACCGCGTTCGACGCCGTCGTCCCCGGCGGCATCTCCACTTGCTATGTACGCCTCGACCAATCGGCCTTGATCAAGGGGCTTGCCGCGCTGAACGAGCCCCTCGCCGAGCGCCTGGCCGGCGGTGGCGGGCTGCAGTCCCTTGGGCTGGCGGGGAGGGTGCCGTTCGAGCTCAGTCTGCGCGCGCTCGAATCCATCGCCGGCGATCCGCGCACCGGCCACCGCGGCGCCAGTCCGCAATCGCTGCGCCGAAACTTGCTGGAACGGTTGCTGATCACCGTCAGCACTGCCGATGAGGTCATTCCCGGCACCCATCCGAGCCTGCATGCCCGCCGCCGCAGCCTGCGGATTGTGCGGCGCGCGCAGACTTATATGGAAGAGCAGCTCGCGCACGGCTGCAACCCCAGCCTGGTCGATTTGTGCCGACACACGGGGGTGTCCGCACGCACCCTGCAGTACGCCTTTCGCGACCAGCTCGGGCTCACCCCAAACGCCTACCTGCGCCTGCTGCGCCTGAACGGCGTGCGCGCCGAGCTGATCGCCTCCAGTGCCGAGGGCACCTCGGTCACCCAGATCGCCACCCGCTGGGGCTTCCTGCACCTTGGCCGCTTCGCGCGCGCCTATCGCGAGCTGTTTAAGGAGCCGCCGTCCGCCACCCTCGCGCGCTGAATGCTGAGCCCAGCTCGGCGGCCATTGCTGGCCCTGACCTGCCTCATGCTCAACCGCGCCCTGTCAATCTTGGTGATTGGCCTTTTTCGACCCCGCTGCCGCAAGTCTTGCGCAAAATGACCTAGTCAGATCAAAAACAGCCAGTTAGCTTCCCTGTCAGACAATCGACAGCTGCAGCGACGAGGAACCAGGATGGCCGTGCTCTCGCCCGAGTGGATCAAACCTGCACAAACCCGATCCCGCAGTGCATTGTGGGCCGCGCCCTGCGATTGGTCGCTTGATCCAGGCACCTGCGATTGCGGCACCGCCCAGGTAAAGCTCCTAAGCGCCGTAGCAACGGGGAACGGAGATGGTTATGTCCCGACTCGACTGGATCAGCGGCGAACAGTCCCAGCCCCATCATTCGCGCCGCCCAAACCACCTTGTGGTCTGTTGTCAGCCGCGCCAATGCATGAGCGCCGCGGGCAAGCCCGAAATCATTGAGGAGCGCGACCATGATAGTTTTGGCGCGCGCAACTTGGCGAATGCGCATCTGCTGCATCCAACGCGGGCACAACGGACTGAGCCGGCGCCTCGCGCGCGTGTCGCGACTGCTCTCAGCCGATTAAGACGAAGGGGCGGCTCTTCCGCGGAATCTGGAAGAAATCGGCCTAATACGGCACCTTCCCCTAACAAGCAGTGTCCAGAATCTCCTTTAAGCTATTCGCTGGGTTTACATCAAGGCCAGGTAGCGCCGTCTCAGCCAAGGATTACGGGTCTTAAGGAGCGGCTGCCGCGCGCGCGTGCTGCGACGCTCTTCAGTCTTCTTGCGCTATCGAGTCTATTTCTCATGTTCTTGGAGAACGCGTCAGCTTCTCAGTTCAACTGGGGCACGCCAACTAACCTTAGCTCCACTGAGCATTCCGCCTGGACCCCCCAGGTCGCGGTCGACAGCAGTGGCAACGCCATCGCCGTGTGGCAACGGCTTAACTCTCCCCGCATCATCCAGAGCGCGCGTTACGACGCCGGCAGTGGTGACTGGAGTGAGGTCAGCGACCTCAGCGCCACCTCAAACGCCCAGGATCCCCAGGTTGCAGTCGATAGCAGTGGCAACGCCATCGCCGTGTGGCGGCAAAGCTCCGACTTTATCATCATCCAGAGCGCGCGTTACGACGCCGGCAGTGGTGAATGGGGTGAGGTCAGCGACCTCAGCGCCATCGATTCCGTTGCCGAAGTTCCCCAGGTCGCGGTCGATAGCAGCGGCAATGCCATCGCTGTGTGGCGGCAAAGCTCCGACTTTATCGTCCAGAGCGCGCGTTACGAAGTCGGCACCGGCTGGGTCGAAAAGGACGACGCCATCGAGGTCAGCGACCTCAGCCCTTCCGATTTGAACGCCGATGTTCCCCAGGTCGCGATCGATAGCCTTGGCAATGCCATCGCGGTGTGGGAGACCAGTGGCTCCAAGGTAGTCATCCAGAGCAAGCGCTACGACGCCGACGAAGGCGAGTGGAGTGATGTCAGCGACCTCAGCGACGCTGGCCTCACGGCCTACAATCCGCAGGTCGCGGTCGACCACAGTGGCAACGCCATTGCCGTGTGGCGGAGTAGTAACGGCACCAATTCCATCATCCAGAGCGCGCGTTACGACGCCACCAGCGGCGAATGGAGCTCAGTCAGCGACATCAGCACCGCCGGGAGTGCCTTCGAACCCCAAGTCGCGGTCGACAGCAGTGGCAACGCCATTGCCGTGTGGTGGCAAAGCTCTGGCGTGATCATCCAGAGCGCGCGTTACGACGCCGACGAAGACCAGTGGAGTGATGTCAGCGACATCAGCGCCGGGAGTGCCTACGAACCCCAAGTCGCGGTCGACAGCAGTGGCAATGCCATCGCCGTGTGGCGGAACGCTGGCGATAAAAAAATCCAGAGCGCACGTTACGACGTCTATGGAGACCAATGGAGTGAATACAGCGACATCAGTGGTGCAGACCAGGTTAGCCAATACCCCCAGATTGCCATGGACAGGAGTGGCAATGCCATCGCCGTGTGGCCGGGAGATATCTCCGACGCACGGGTCATCCGAAGTGCGCGCGGTATTACGACCTACAGCATCGGCGGCAACCTCTCCGGTTTGGCCTCGGGCCAATCGGTGGTCCTGCGGAACAACAGCGGCGATGACAAGACCCTCTCCGCCAACGGCGCCTTCACCTTCGACACCAATATCGCCTCAGGCGACAGCTACGCCGTCACCGTGCTGACCAAGCCCACGGGGCAGACCTGCACCGTCAGCAACGGCTCCGGCACCGCCACCGCCGATGTCACCGATGTGGCGGTGACCTGTACCACCAACACCTACAGCATCACCGCGACGGCCAACCCCAGCGCCGGCGGCACCGTCAGCTGCTCACCCAACCCGGTCGATTACGACGCCAGCACGAGCTGCAGCGCCTGGGCCAATACCGGCTACAGCTTCACCAGCTGGGCCGATGCCTGCGCCGGACAGAGCGGCACCAGCTGCACCCTCGACAACGTCACCGCCGCCGCCACCGTCACCGCCAACTTCAGCCTCAACCCCATCGACGGCCAATGTGGCAGCGCCAACGGCGCCACCTTCGACAGCGCCCCCAGCAGCGGGCTGTGCAGCAGCGGCAACGCGGGCGCGGTCGCCGGCAGCGGACCCTGGTTCTGGAACTGCCCCGGGCGCAACGGTGGCAGCACCAGCGCCTGCGTCGCCTACGCCCGGGGCATCCCGCCCGACGATGACTGGTCCAAGCTCCCCGATGACGACCACGATGTGGTGCCCAATGTGGTCGAGGCCCTGGTCACCGGCCCGAACGGGCAAGCCGGCGACGGCAATGGCGACGGCACCCCTGATGGCGAACAGCCCCATGTCGCCTCGTTCCCCGGCGCCGCCTGCCCGGAGCGCCCAACGCCGCGCTTTGTCACCCTGCAGGCGCCCACTGGCACCGCCATCGAGGCGCTCACCCGCCGTGACCCGCCGGCTGACCTACCGGCCGACATCACCCTCAGCTGTGGGGAGATCAGCTTTGTCGTCGATCACCTCACCCCCGGCCAGACGCTCGCCTTCTCGGTGTTCGTCGAGAACGATGTGCCCGTGGATGGCTACTACTACCGCAACCTGCAGACCGGCGCCTGGGACAACATCGCCACGGCCCCGGTGGCGGTGGGCACCAAGACCCGCCTCGATTACAGCCTGCGCGAGGGCGGCCCCTATGACGGCGATGGCAATACCAACGGCGAGCTGGTCGACCCCGGCGGGCCGGGTCGGCGCAATGGCGCTCCACCGGCAGCGATGGCGATCCCCACGCTGAGCCTGCCGGCACTGGGTGCGCTGGCGGGGCTGATGGTGTGGCTCGCCGGCTGGCAGCGGCACAGGACGGCACGGCGCTAACCGCACTGTGCGCTCGCCAAGGCAGGCGGGCGCACTCACCTGTTTCCCATTCACCCTGCCTGTAACGGCGGGACCCCGCCGTTACCGAGGAGCGGTTGCGAAAAGATGCGCGCACTCGGATCGAAAGGGCTCAGGAGTGCGCGCTACACATCGTGAGACGCCGTCTCAGCACCGCAGACCTTGGCGCCGCCGCTGCCAGCCCGCGAGCCAGACCATCAGCCCCGCCAGTACCCCGAGTGCCGGCAGGCCAAGGGTTGGGACCGCGACCGCGCCCGACACCTGTGTATCGGACCAGGTGATCAAGAACTTGTGGACAACACGCGGGCGAGGACTGAAGAAACCACCCCAGGTGACCGGCAGGGGACGAAAACGGGCGGCCACTAGGGCGTCCGGGTCGTTGTCGAGACGATTCCTGACGAGGACACACCCCTTGGCGACCGTGACACCGGTGAACCTGTTTTGCTGGAATGCAATCGAGGCGCGCAGCGACCCCGATCGGCTCAAGGGGCTGATCGGTCATCGCCCCGATACGCGCCTGGTGCAATATCTGCCGGGGATGCGCCAACAGGGCGGAACGAAGACCCGGTGCATGCGAGATGGGCGCTTGCACTGTCCTGTGCGATGGGCATGCTTGCAGCGCAGCGAAGCTCGAAGCTCAACCGCCGATCGGTCGGAAAACCACACACAATAGGGGTAGGCTCGGGATACGAGTAAATCTTTATCACTTCGGGCCGTCAGCCAGGAACGGCAGCGGTCTTGGCTGGAGCGGTGGCGGCAGAATGCTCATGTCGACATCAAGCTGCCCGAAGCGCCGTAGATGATCGCGGATGGTCGGAGCGGTTCGTGCGACAAGCTCAGGCGTCACTGGCAGACCGTCCTCCGCCATGTCTGCCAGCAGGCGATGAAGTTGCTGAACAGCGCGATATAGGTCGCCGAGATGTGATGGTAGGCGATGCCGCCATAACGGCCATAGCGGATGTGCTGCTCGCCGAGCAGGTTGTTCTCGCGCAGTTCCATGTGGGTGCCGTCGGCGATGGCCACGTTCGGCTTGCCCCAGAGCTTGGGCAGCGCGAGCCGAGCATACTTGCGGGCGACGTCGGCGGATGCGGCTTCGAGCTTGTCGACGGTGACATGCCGAGCGTTGACTCGGCGCAGCAGGTGCCGGTTGATGCTGTCCGGCGCGTGGCGCGCGGTCTGATTAACGCCGAGGTTGCAGCCGATCCCGAAGACCGTGAACAGATAACGCTTGGTGGCGTCGTCGAGCTTGGGGTCGGAACCGGACAACGGGCCGAAGTGGCGCGTGAACGAGGACCAATACTGGACGTGCTTGCGGACATCGAGCAGATGCCGCTCCGGCATGCGTTCTCGGATCGCTTGCTCGAAGGCTTGAAGACCTTAGGGTAGCGGCTGAGCGACCTGGCAGGTCAGATGCGGGGTTC
>NZ_JBUDPI010000370.1:0-3495 GCF_054919635.1 Halochromatium sp.
ACCTTGCCGCCGTCACAAAACCGAAGTGGAAAAGGAACGTCTCTTGCATCATCCTTCTGGACAACCCGCAACCAAGGTTCTCCGATCATGACCACCACTGCAGAGTCGGCTACCCCGAGACGCCCGGTCGTCCTGGTCATCCTCGATGGCTTCGGCATCAACCCGAGCAAGCTTCACAACGCCATTGCCCAGGCAAAGACGCCGCGTCTCGACGAATACTTCTTCCGCTATCCCTACACCCAGCTCAACGCCTCCGGCGCTGGCGTTGGCCTGCCCCTGGGGCAGATGGGCAATTCCGAGGTCGGGCACATGACGCTCGGCAGCGGCAGCCTGCTGCGCCAGGACCTGGTGCTGATCGACGATGCGATCGCCGATGGCAGCTTCTTCGAGAACCCGGCGCTCATCGACGCCGTGACTGCCGCCAAGGCCAAGCAGCGACCGCTGCAGCTCCTTGGCCTGGTCTCCGAAGGCGGTGTGCACAGTCACGCGCGCCATCTGCTTGCGCTGATCGAGCTCTGCCGGCGCGAGGGCGTGGTGCCGCTGGTGCATATGATCACGGATGGTCGCGATACCCCACCGAAGTCGGTGCTCAATGGCCTCGGCGAGATCGAAGCGGCATTGGAGAGTGCCAATGGGCGCATCGTCACCGTCAGCGGTCGCTATTACGCGATGGACCGCGATCGCCGCTTCGATCGCACCGAGCGGGCCTGGCGTGCGATCGCGCTGGGCAAGGGTCGCGGTGCGGCGACGGCGCGGGCGGCCATCGATGCCGCCTATGCCGCTGGCGAGGGTGACGAGTTCATTCATCCGAGCGTGATCGGCAACTGGAAGGGGCTCGAGCCTGATGACCCGATGGTGCTGTTCAATTTCCGCAAGGATCGGCCACGGCAGATCGCCTCAGCGCTCGCCCTGGACGCGTTCGAGGGTTTCGACCGTGGGACGGCGCCGCGCGCTGATCTGACCTGCATGATGGTCTACGACAAGCGTTTTGGCTTGCCCCATGCGTTTGATCCAGAGGTGCCGCGAACCACGCTGAACCAGGTGCTCAGTGCCCAGGGCATCGAGCAGTTCCACTGTGCCGAGACCGAGAAGTACGCGCATGTGACCTTCTTCTTCAACGGCGGCAGTGAGGAGCCCGCGGCGGGCGAGGTGCATCGATTGATTCCGTCCCCAATGGTCAAGACCTATGACCTCAAGCCGGAGATGAGCGCGGTGCAGGTCGCTGACGCCGTGGTCGAGGCGATCGAAACCTGCCAGTACGGCTTCATCGTGGTCAATTTTGCCAATGGCGACATGGTCGGCCATACCGGCTACATGGACGCGGTGGTGCATGCCGTCGAGGTCCTGGACCAGCAAGCGGGGCGGGTGCTGGATGCGGCCGTGGCGAATGGCTACTCGGCGCTGCTGACCGCGGATCACGGGAACTGCGACATGATGGTCGATCCGGAGACCGATGCGCCGCACACCCAGCACACGACCAATCCGGTTCCCTTTCTGGTGGTCGATAAGGAGCGCTGGGTATTGAGACCGAGTGGCACCCTGGCTGATGTGGCCCCAACGGTCCTCGAGCTGATGGGGCTGCCGCCTGTGGCGGAGATGTCCGGGAACTCGCTGCTGTTTGAGGCGATCGCCCCGCAGCCAAACATGGCGATCGACCGGATCGGCTTGGCCAGGACGGGTTGATCAGGCCGATTGATGATCAGGATCAGACGACGCCCTTGCACCAATACAGGGCGTCTTTTGATGATCGCGCCCAAGGACGGCGCATCCGATGGGCGAGCGCAGTTCGTCGCCACTTCGACGCTATGGCCTACTCGGGGGTGCCCATGTCACCGCATCGCCTTCTGTTGTTTGCCGTGCTCGGTCTTGCCGGGGCTGCCTTGGCCTACAATGCCTTCAGGATCATCGAGAGCGAGTCTGGGCCGGATTGGCCTAATGCCCCGTTGACCTGTTGCAGAAACCAGCCAGCTGCCGCAACCGGCGGCTAGAGCAGCGCTATCCTGGAAACTGTTCATGCCATCGAAGACCCTGACCTTCGTGTTTGCCGCTGAGCGCGGTGCCCCGATTCCACTTACCGAGCATCGATGCAAGGCGGCGGTCCCGGTGGCCGGTAAGTATCGCGTGATCGATTTCACGCTGGCGAACTGCCTGCACTCCGGGCTAAGACAGGTGTTGGTGCTGACGCAGTACAAGTCGCATTCACTGCACAAACATCTGCGCGATGGCTGGTCGCTGTTCAACGCCGAGCTTGGTGAGTTCATCACCGCGGTGCCACCGCAGATGCGCTATGACAGCGGCTGGTATCGCAACGCCGTCGATGCCTTGCGGCAGAACCGCTATCTGATCGAGCGAAGCACGGCCGATCTCTTGCTGCTGCTCGATGGGGGGCTGGTGTACCGCATGGATTATGCCGAGCTGATCCAGCACCATCGCGAGCAGCAGGGTCCTGGGGGCGGAATCACCTGTGCACTACGGCAAGCGGGTCCGGGGTCAGCGGCCGGCGCTGTCAAGGTTGAGCTGGATGAGGGCGAGCGCATCACGGGCATCGGCTCGGCGAGCGGTGAGACTGGCCCTTATCTATCGACCATGGGCGTGGTCCTGATCGACAAGACGTTGCTGCTCGAGCAGATCGAGACCCTCGCTGCTGCCACTGAGGTCGAGATGGAGCAGGGCTCCGATCTGGCGACCCAGCTGCTCGCGCCGATGTTGGCCGGCCGCGCGACAGCGGCCACTGCGCCCAAGGCGTATCGATTCGGCGGTGAGCGCGGGCGTGTGACCCAAGACCGCTACTGGCGCGACCTGGGCTCTACCGATGCCTATTTCCGCGCCAATATGGACCTGCTCAGGGCCGAATCGCCGCTCGATCTCTATCAGGCGGACTGGCACATCCTGACCTATCAAGGTCAGTACCCGCCGGCACGGACGGTGCCGGGACCGACCTCGGGCAACGAGGGGATCTTTGTCAACTCGATGCTCGGCGCTGGGACCGTGATCCGCGGTGGCGGTGTCAGTCATTCGGTGCTCTATCCGCGGGTCCAGGTCGAGGATGGCGCCATCGTCGATGAGGCGATCCTGTTCGAGGGCGTGAGGGTTGGCGCCAATGCCCGGGTTCGGCGCTGTATCTGTGATAAGGACGTGGTGATTCCGGCCGGGGCCTGCATTGGCGAGGATCATCGCGCCGATGCCGAGCGCTTCGAGGTCTCCGAAGAGGGCATCGTCGTGATCCGTAAGGGGCAGACGATCTGAGTCGGGCAGGCAAATCAAGCGTCGCCCGCAGCTCGGCCAGTCGCGGCCAGACAGTCGCAGCCGCACAGTCGTCGCCAGACAGTCGTCGCCAGAGGCCGCAGCCGGAAACAGGCCGCATTCAAGCTGTGGGTAGCCTTGAGCACAACGCGGAGCCGATCTCGACCCTGTTCAGGTCGCTCTTGGCGGCTTATGGAGAGCAGCACTGGTGGCCCGCTGAGACGACCTTTGAGGTCATGCTTGGTGCCATCC
>NZ_JBUDPI010000371.1:0-3490 GCF_054919635.1 Halochromatium sp.
TCCCTTGGTGGCCGCCCTTTTTCACCCCTGCGGGGGAGGCTGGGGTGATGTTTCCACTTCTCGGCCGAGCGTCACGCGCAAGTCATTGATTGTTCGTTCGCCGCTGGGGTAAACGAAATCTCACCAGACTTGTAGGCTCATGCAATTCAGGGGGTTAGAGACTGCGCAAATGTCTCAGTTGGGAGAAATGATGCCCGGCAACACGAGGCTTGACAAGCCTTTGGAATCTGGTTGCGAGTTGGCCTCCGACGCTATCGTGCGGATCGCGTGGTTGTAAGCGATCTCGTCGCGTTGTCGTTGCCGCTCTGAATCCGCTACCCTAACGCTCAAAGTGACATCCGCTCCATGTCTAACGCCATCCAGCCACTCCAGACTACATCACCACGCCGGGCGAAGATGATTGACCTTCACTGCCACATGCTCCCGGGAATCGACGACGGCTCACCGGATCTGTCGACCTCCTTAGCGATGGCGAGGATTGCCATCGCTGACGGTATCCAAGTCACGGCATGCACCCCACACATCTATCCGGGCCTGTATGAGAACGAGGCTGACGGAATCGCGACCGCAGTGAGCCAGTTTCGCGAGGCGCTGGAGCGAGAGGCCCTCGATCTCACCTTGACCTACGGCGCTGACATCCAGATCGTCCCCGAACTGCTCGCGGGGCTGCGCCGAGGTACCCACCCCACGCTCAACAAGTCTCGCTACTTTTTGTTCGAGCCGCCTCACCACACGGTGCCTGTGCGCTTCCACGAATCGATCCATGATACGGTCGCGGCAAGCTATGTGCCGGTCATCACGCATCCAGAGAGACTGACCTGGCTAGACAACGAACACTACCCCTGGTTCGTTCAGGCGGCTCAAGCCGGAGCCTGGATTCAGGTCACCTCCGGCGCACTCACCGGGCGCTTCGGTCGGCAGGCCCAGTACTGGGGTGAGCGCATGCTCGACGACGGGCTGGTGCATATCCTTGCCACCGATTCGCATGATCCGCATCACCGCCCCCCGGTCTTATCTGAAGGGCGCGCAGTCGCCGCCAAATGGCTCGGAGAGGCCGAGGCCGATCGCCTAGTCACACAACGGCCACAGGCAATCCTCGATAACCGAGCTCCCGCCGAGGTTCCTCCGCCACCGATGCTCGACCCCTCCGCGCCCAAACCGCAGAAGGCGCCGAACAAGAGACGCAGTTGGCTCAGTAAGCTCTTCGGCGACGACTAAACGGGTACGAAGCCGATGGAAAAGACACACAAACGGAAGGCAGAGAACCCGCTAGCCCAGCCGATCTTCTGGCTGTTGATCGCCGTCCTGATCGTCACGCCACTATTCCGGGCGGGGCTCACGCCACTCGCGGCATTGCTCTCGCAACTGCTGGCGGTTGGGCTGCTCTCGGTCATGCTCTGGTCCCCGCGGCGTCTCGGGCTCAAGCCGTTCGAATGGATGCTGATACTGCTGCTCTTGGTGACACCGCTGCTGTATCTCATCCCGCTGCCCGCAGCGCTCGTCGATGGCCTGGCCGGACGCGAGCGTTACGCCGAAGCGCTCGCACTCTTACCAGGAGGGGCAGACGTGATCAGCGCCTGGCGGCCGTTATCGCTGGTACCGTTTTCAACCGCCTCTGCATTGGTCGCCTTGTTGCTGCCCGTTTCTGTGTTCATCGCCACCCGGAGCTTGGACGCCGAGCGCGTCCGGCTGCTGATCAAGGTGATGCTCTCCATCACCGCACTCCAGGCCCTGATCGGTCTCCTCCAGTTCGGCGTTGCCCAGGGTGGGCTGGAGGCCGCTTGGGGCGTCAAGGCTGGCACCGGAGGCTCTGGCACCGGCACTTACCCAAACCGCAACCACCTCGCCGGCCTCATCGAGATGATGCTGCCGATCGTGCTCGCGCTCCTGTTCTATAACCTCGGCCGTGCCGACACTGGCCCGAGAAAGGGCTCCAGGTCGCAGGTATGGGGGCAGAGCGCTGCGTTCTGGGGCTCTAAGTCCGGCAATGCAACAATCATTTACGCCGCCTTGACGCTGCTGCTGATCGTGGCCGCGGTGTTTACCCGCTCTCGCACCGGTATCTTCCTGGTGATGCTTGGCATTCTGCTCACGACCATCGTCTTCTCGCGCCGCATCGGCGGCAGCAATGTCTTCGGGCCGGCCGGTACCATCATTGCGCTGGCCGTCGCGGCCGGTTTCGCAATCGGCCTCACGCCGGTGCTGGATCGTTTCTCCGTCGGCAACATGGCAGAAGATGCCCGCTTCACCCTCTTCGAAACGAGTTTTCAAGGGGCAGGACAATTCTTCCCTTTTGGAAGCGGCCCAGGCACCTTTCCGGACGTCTTTCCGCCCTTGCAGCCTGTCGAGCTCGGACGCTACTTCATCAATCGGGCCCACAACGACTACTTGGAATGGTTCTTCGACGCCGGACTCCTCGGTCTCGCGATTCCACTGCTCGTCTTGGCGGTCTATCTGCGCCAGTGGTTTCAAATCTCCAGCACCGCAGAATGGACCCGCGGACGCTTCCTCCAGGTTGGCGCCGGCCTCGGAATGCTCTTGGTCGCACTGCATGAATTCGTCGACTACAATCTCTATACACCGGCGAATCAGGTTGCCTTCGCTGTGCTTGCGGGAGTGTTCTTCATGCCCCCACAAGAGTTCTCGTCAACCGAGAAAGGGCGCCGGCGCCGAACGCGCAACACACCTGATCTAGAGCCCGAGCCAGCCGCGCCACCGCCCTCGACTGGGGCTGGAAAGCCGCCGCCGAATCAGATCCGGAATCCGTTTCTCGAACCTAGACAGGCCACGCCGTCACAAGTTGAAGATTGCCTGTCTTGACGACAATCAGTTAGCCTTCAGGAGCGCGGCCAAGCCATGATGTTGTCTGAGGAGTATGTTGCAACCTTCTGATAAGTCTGGAAGGTTGGTGGTTATGGCTGAGGTGGTAAAGCGTTCAGGTGACGAAATGACGGTGGAGGTGAGGCTGCGCCTGAGCGGCAGCCTGCTGGAGATGGAGGAGGCGATCCTGCAGGCGACCAACGCGGTGGGGCGTTGCGCGACCGAAGCGGCGCTGATGCGCTTCGATACCGATGGCAGTCCGATTCGCATCGGGGAGACCAAACTGACCGCGCGCGAGCGCAACACCAAGCAGTACCAGACCCCGTATGGTGCGCTTCAGGTCGAACGCTACGTCTGCCAGAGCTCGCGCGGCGGGCGCGTCTACTGTCCTCTGGAGCATCAGGCGCGCATTGTGCGCGGCGCGACGCCGCGCTTTGCCAGCCAGCTCAGCCACAAGTACTCCCAGCTCAACGTGCGTGCGGTGCAGCGCGACCTGGCGCAGAATCACGGCCGCACGGTGGCGACCTCCTACATTCAGAACGTCGCCGACTGGGTCGGCAGCATCGCCACGACCAAGGAGGAGACCTCGGAGTACGCGCTGCCGCCGCTCGACGCCCCATTGCCACCGTGGTGATCAGCCTCGATGGGGCGATGATCCCGATGGCCGACA
>NZ_JBUDPI010000372.1:0-3473 GCF_054919635.1 Halochromatium sp.
TGGCGCATTGCATCTCAAAGGGGCAAATAAGGGCGTATTCATTACCACCAGTCGCTTCACATCAGGCGCCGCTAAGGCTGCCGAGGAAGTCCGAGCACTGAGTCTGCGTCTCGTTGACGGGGTGGAGTTGGGTCGTCTGATGATCAGCTATCGGGTTGGGGTACGTCATGAAACCATCGCTATTCCGAAAGTCGACCTTGATTTCTGGGATGAAGAATGATCAGAGAAACATCACATATGAATCGCCCAATCGGGTAAGGGCGTGTGTTAAGCCTGCCCCCCGCACACCACCTAGCAATGGGTCCGCTACTCAAGCGGTTCACGAGAACGGAGCACACGAGTACCTCAGGCATAGTCATGCGCTTTCATCCAGTGATCACGGATGTTGATCAAGCCCTGGCATTTCAGCCGGTCAGTAGTCATCCCGGTTTGCGCGTCCAGCGAGCGGGACAGATGCCCGTAGCTCTCTTGGACCTCATCTCCGTACGGGGACTTTCACTCTACCAGTTCATGCCCATGCCGGGCGTACACAAGTGCTCCCACCGAACGCTAAAGCGGCGTCTAAGCTTCGGCGTTAGCTGCAAGAACGTGAGGTCATAAAGTTTCGCTATGGCTGAATCTGTCTACATTGAGTCATCTGTCATTAGCTACTTCACGGCACGCTCGAGTCGTGATCTTGTGGTCACTGCTCGACAAACAATAACGGAAAGCTGGTGGTATGACCACAGATCCAAATACGAGATATTCATTTCCGGTCTAGTGGTTCAGGAAATATCGAGGGGAGACGCCGAAGCTGCTCAAAAAAGACTGACGGCCATAGAAGGTATTCCGCTGCTTGGAACTTCCGAAGAGGCATTGGTACTTGCACAGCATCTACTGGATCGAGGTGCAGTACCTCCAAACAGCGAAGAAGATGCACTCCATATCGGCATCGCGGCTGCGTCAGGTGTCAATTTCCTACTTACATGGAACTTCAAACACATCAACAACGCACACACCAAAGCATTAGTTTCGTCGATAATAGAAGCACATGGCTTCGTATGTCCAATTTTGTGTTCACCAGAAGAGCTAGGAGCGGAGATATGAGAGAAGATCCCGTTGTTGCTGAAATTCGCCGCTATCGCATGGAGCACGCTGGAAGATATGGGCACGACCTCAAGCGAATCCACGAGGCACTTCAGGAGTACGAATCTAAGTCAGGGCGCAAAGTCGTGCATCGCAAGCCACGTTTGCTCTTGCCAAGAAACTGGCAGCTAACAGAGTAAGGGCGGTTGTTGTCCTGCCTTCCCGACACTCCCCGGCAAGGGGTCCGCTACTCAAGCGGTTCACGAGAACGGAGCACACGAGGACCTCTGGGATAGTCATGCGCTTTCCTCCACTGAACATGGATGCTGATCAAGCCCTGCCATTTCGGCCAGTCATTGGTCATCCCGGTTTTCGTGTCCAGCGGGCGGGACAGGTGCCAGTCGCTCTTGGTGCTCATGCCTCTCCAGATCGCGGTGCGTACCCTCGTCCCCAGGGCCCGTAGGTCGCGAATGCGATTGCGCACCCCACGCCGCTGTTTTCAGCAGCACATGCGAGCTCGGCGCCGACCCAATTCCGCGCGGACAGCTCCGCACAAATGTGCAAGTCCGTGCCATCGCGGTATTGGTCGGGCCAGCCAAGACGTTTACAGGGGAACTCTGATGCGTGTTATCGAAACCATTTCCGCGCTGGTCGTGATCGGCCTCGCCTTCACCTCTGTCACAGCTGCATCGCCGCCTACTTGGAGCAATAATATGCTGATTGAAAAGTCACATAAGGGATACCGACTGTTGGTTGAGACGCCCTACAAGTTCAACGATCAGGTGACCTTTGCATCCGAATACAATGGTTCCGGAAGCGGCACGATCGTTTCGATTGATATTGCGCTTGATGGAAGCATCGCATACACGATCGAAATGCCTGATAGGACGTGGCAGGCTGGCATCGCTGCAGACGAAATCACGCTAGTCAGATCGGCACCTAACAATTCCTGATCGATTCAAGAGGCTACGGTTGTTGTCTACCGCGTGTTGCACCCAGAGCACTGCACGACAAGAGGCGATTCGTGAACCTGCAGTCTCAGTTGATAGGGCATGAAGGCTGCCCGAGGTTATCCCCAAGAATAACTCGGCACAGCGTCGACCGGCGCTGCTCGGCAAGCCCGTGATTGACGGTGTCCGTCTTTACGTCGATGCTCGGCCTGCTGGCGTATCGGCCGGGGGCTCACGGCAGTCAGGCGACAGTGCATGGGGCGGGTCGCGAAGATTAAAGGATCGTTGATGTGAGTGACATCTTACAGAAGCTGGGTCTCGTCCCTTTCTTCATCCAACAGCTAGCGGACATCGATCTGTTGCAAGAGCGGGTTGGTCGGGTGACGTCTGTTCAACGCTCGAGAACGACAGTGGTTTGTGGCTCCGGTGAGCACCTGGTCGAGCTCTCGTCGCGTTTACGGCAGTCCGCGGCTATTGGTCGCCCGACCGTGGGGGATTGGGTCGTGCTGGACGAATCGCTCACGAGGATTGAGCGCGTGCTCGAGCGCAAGAGCTTATTCAAGCGATTGGGGGCAGGAAGCAGCAATACGATCCAGCCCATCGCTGCGAATATCGATATCCTCTTTATCGTGACGTCCTGTAACGAAGAGCTCAAAGAGTCGCGGTTGGAACGTTACTTGGCGTTGTGTGCGGAGGCTGGGGCGATGCCTGTGATCGTTCTGACCAAGGCCGACCTTTGCGACGATGTCGATCGTTACGTCGAACGTGCTCGCAAGGCGCAAGCTGGGGTAGCGGTTGAGACCGCGAATGCTCGCGATCCCGATACGCTCGAGGGACTGCGCTCTTGGATCAACCAAGCCTCGACCGTGGCGCTGGTTGGCTCGTCCGGAGTCGGCAAGTCGACCCTGCTCAACAGCTTGGCCGGGCAAAGCCTAGCGGCGACCGGCGAGATTCGCGAAGACGATAAGAAGGGCCGCCATACGACGACGCATCGCCAGCTACACATCCTGCCTTCCGGCGGCCTCCTCGTCGATGTTCCGGGTATGCGAGAGCTCAGGGTGGCGGAGGTTGAGCAGTCGATTGGCGACGTGTTCGATGACATCGAGCGTTTGGCACGCGGTTGCCAGTTCGCTGACTGCCAGCACAACACCGAGCCCGGTTGCGCCGTGCTACGCGCCATCGAGGAAGACAGGATGGATCGGCGGCGATTAGCGAATTATCGAAAGCTGCTGCGCGAGAATGCCCAGGCGACCGCCACCTTGGCCGAGAAACGCGCCCAAGGGCGGGCGTTCGCGAAGGTCGTGCGAGAGGGCAAGACGAAAGTCGCTTTGGAGTAGACGCCAGCGGGGCTCGGGCTAGACGAGTCGCTTGGCGTCCGCCGGTTAGCGCGCTGTCTGCTTTCGAACGGCGTCCATGTCCCAGGTCTTGAGTATATCGGCGGCGAGATCCGGCGAGTCG
>NZ_JBUDPI010000373.1:0-3467 GCF_054919635.1 Halochromatium sp.
ATAATAACCGGATACGATGCTCCAGATCTATTGCTTGCGCTGCTCGTCCGCTGAATCATTGCGCTGCTGCCCCTCTGCCTCTGCCTCTTTCTCGCGTCGCTCGCGCTCGCGGCGGAGGCGACGTAGCGCGGCAAGCTGCCAGAAACCGAACCCTAGTAGAGCGGCTGCCGTGAGCAGTGCCTTGCCGAGCATCAGGGTGCCAGTACTGATCACGAGTTGGTCAGCCTTTGCGCAAGAATAACCAGGCGGCAAAGCCAAGGAAAGCAAGAAACTCGATCATGGCGAGTGGGTTTTCTTTCACTATGAGATCCTGCTCTTGAGTCGATGCTGCATGCTATCGCTCTGTGGGCGCTGTGTCGCGATACCCCAAGGCTGGACGCGCAACGCCTGTGCCGGCAGGGACGAAAGACCTAGCTTTACGCTTAGGTGTTGGTCTGATGTGATGGTAGTCAAGGCCCGGCCCATAGCGAATTGCTAAATTAAGGGCGATGGCTCAGCTGCTCTTGCTGCAGTGCACAAATCGCAGTAAGCTCCCGCACTTGCCATGGCCCTACAGGCCGTGTGTGTATTGACGCTCTTCGAACGATCTGGGGGTCCAATGGGGACAATGACAGAGTATGCGTTGATCTTGGTCAGCACTGTGTTGGTCAACAACTTCGTGCTGGTCAAGTTCTTGGGGCTCTGTCCGTTTATGGGGGTCTCGAAGAAGCTGGAGACCGCGATTGGCATGGGGTTCGCCACCACCTTCGTCCTGACCCTCGCGGCTGTGACGACCTGGATTGTGAACACCTATCTGCTCGTCCCGCTCGGTATCGAGTATCTGCGCACCATCGCCTTTATTCTGGTGATTGCCGTGGTGGTGCAGTTCACCGAGACGGTCATGCACAAGACCAGTCCGGTCCTGTATCAAGTGCTTGGTATCTTCTTGCCGCTGATCACGACCAACTGTGCAGTGCTCGGGGTTGCGCTGCTCAACCTGCAAGAGCAGCGCAGCTTTCTTGAGTCTGCGCTCTATGGGTTCGGAGCAGCCATTGGATTCTCGCTGGTCTTGGTGCTGTTTGCTGCAATGCGCGAGCGGGTCGCGGTGGCTGACGTGCCCGAGCCGTTTCAAGGCAGCGCGATCGCAATGGTCACGGCAGGCCTGATGTCCTTGGCTTTCATGGGGTTTGCCGGCCTGGTTTCCGTATAAGCTGGGAATAGGGGTCACAACACAAGAGGGCTCGGCGATGCGGGCTGCGAGTGCGGACGGCAGCCGATCGCGGCGACGAGCCCCGGGAGTAGATTGAGATGTTGATATCGATCGCAGCGATCGCAGGTCTTGCCATCGCCTTTGGGCTGCTGCTCGGCTATTCGGCGATCCGGTTTCGGGTCGAGGGCGACCCGATCGCCGATCAGGTTGATGCGTTACTACCTCAGAGCCAGTGCGGTCAGTGCGGCTATCCAGGCTGCCGACCCTATGCAGAGGCGGTGGCTGCAGGCGACGCCGAGATCAATCTCTGCTCTCCAGGCGGCGAGGGTACGATGTTGGCGATCGCCGATCTGCTCGGGCGTGAGCCAGTCGAGGTCGGCGAGATCGAAGAGACACCGAAGCAGATCGCGGCGATCGATGAAAAGGTCTGCATCGGTTGCACCAAATGCCTGCAGTCTTGCCCGGTCGATGCCATCGTCGGGGCGGCGAAGCAGTTGCACGGCATCATCGCCAGCGAATGTACCGGTTGCGGCCTTTGTATCGAGCCCTGCCCAGTCGATTGTATCTACCTCGAGCCGGTACCAGAGACGGTCGCCAACTGGAAGTGGCCCTATCCAACGCCGCTGCGCCCGCGCGTCGTGCTGCCACCGCAGTCCGACCTGCTTCCAGAGCATCGCGAGGCCGCATAGGATCTCGCGCAGACTGGGGGTCCTACGGCGTCCAGACGTGCTCCCAGACCGATTCTCGGCGTCTGCCCAGTATCGATTGCAGCAACAGCTCCAAACAACCGACTCATTATCTCCATGTCAGGTTTTAGATCGCTCATCAACGGCGGTGGTCAGCGCAAGCTGTGGCAGTTCCACGGCGGCGTCCATCTGCCGGAGGAAAAGACCCTCTCGAACGCTAAGCCGGTCGCTGCCGCGCCGTTGCCACAGCAGCTTGTGCTGCCTTTGCAGCAGCATATCGGCGCTCCATCCCGCTGCCTGGTGTCGGTGGGCGACAAGGTGCTCAAAGGGCAGCTCATCGCCGAGCCGCAAGGCTACATTAGCGCACCTGTGCATGCCTCGAGCTCGGGCACGGTCGTTGCGATCGAGGCCCGTCCGATTCCGCATCCGTCGGGTCTCAGCGCGCCCTGTGTGGTGATCGAGACCGATGGCGAGGATCGCTGGGCCGAGCTGCCCCCGCCCATGGCGGCTTCGGCTGCCGAGATCGGGGCTTGCGACCCGGTGGCGATTCGCGATCGCATCCGGTCGAGCGGGATCGTGGGCATGGGCGGCGCCTCCTTCCCGTCGAACGTGAAGCTGAATCCTGGCAAGGATCAGCCGATCGACAGCCTGGTGATCAATGGGGCCGAATGCGAGCCCTACATCACCTGCGACGATCTGCTGATGCGCGAGCGCGCTGCCGACATCCTCAACGGCGTCCAGGTGATGCTGCATCTGGTCCAGGCCAAGCAGGCGCTGATCGGTGTCGAGGACAACAAGCCGGAGGCGGCTGCTGCGCTGCGTCGGGCGATCGATACGGCTGGGGTCGGGGAGCGCGTCGAGGTCGTGGTGATCCCAACCCTCTATCCGAGCGGTGGCGAGAAGCAGCTGATCCGCATCCTGACCGGCAAAGAGGTGCCGAGCCATGGCATTCCGGCCCAGATCGGGATCGTCTGTCAAAACGTCGGGACTGCGGCCGCGGTGGCCGATGCGGTGTTGCGCGGGCAACCGTTGATCGAGCGTTTGGTCACCGTGACCGGCCGTGGCGTAGCGGAGCCGCGTAACTTTCGGGTGCCGATCGGAACCTCGGCACAGGCGTTGATTGCGGCGAGTGGCGGCTACAGCGGCGATATTGCAAAGCTGGTGTCTGGCGGACCCATGATGGGTTTCCGGTTGGATACAGACGCGGTGCCGGTCACCAAGGCCACCAATTGCCTCCTGGCGCTGACGCCGGAGGAGAGCCCCGATCCGGGGGCGCCACTGCCCTGCATCCGTTGTGGACGCTGTGCCGAGGTCTGCCCGGCCAATCTGTTGCCGCAGCAGCTCTATTGGCACGCGCGGGCGAAGGAGCTGGATAAGGTCCAGGAGAGGGTGGCCGGGGGGCTGGCCCTGGACCGGGGCAGGATGGATGAGGTGATGGAGTATGCCGGGAAGGCGGAGGATGCCGAGGGGGTCGGTAGGGCGGTTGAGGTCTATCTGATGATGCACCCGGGGGAGGCCCTGGATGCTGAGGCGGCGGGGGCTGCCCTGGGGGAGCAGGGGTTTGCCCTGGCGGACCATCAGGGGCGGCTGTT
>NZ_JBUDPI010000374.1:0-3464 GCF_054919635.1 Halochromatium sp.
TGGTCGTGGTCGTGGTCGTGGTCGTGGTCGTGGTCGTGGTCGTGGTCGTGGTCGTCGTCGTGATCGTGTCCGTGATCGTGATCGTGTCCGTGATCGTGATCGTGCTGAGTTGCCGTCTGAGCCTTGGTCTCAGTAGCGCCGAGATCGAGCTCAACCTCGACTGCGGCCAGAGCACAGTCCGCTGCAGCGGTTGGTGCGAAGAGCTGATCAGCCTGCTCAAGCTGTGCACGAGCATCGGCTAGGGCTGCGCGCTGTGCCTCGGTTCTTGGTGCATGCTCGAAGCCGATCAGATCCATCGCCGGGGTGATCAGCTCGATTAGTAAGGTGTCGCCGTCGACCGCGACATTGAGCTCACCGATGCCATGCACATGGGTGCCGAGCTCGCGATAGCCCGAGGCTCGAGCTGGCTCTTGTTGAGGCTGGGCTTGGTCGTCTGGTTGGCCGTTCGCCTGGCTGGTCTTGTGCTCATGCGCCTGGGTGTGCTCTGTGGGGCTCATTTCCGCAGGGACCTGCGGTTGCTCATCCACAGTAGCATCGGCATCGGCTTGCGCGATGCTGCTGGCAAGGCCAGCTAGACTCAGTGCCAGGACGGACGCCGTGGTCCTGAGCCTCGTTGTCATGGTGCTTGGCATCGGACGCTCCTCAGATTGCTGCGGTCTTGTGGCGGCAATGGGCGCAGGTGCCCAATACCTCGATGACGGGGCGCTCGCTATGAAAACCCGTCTCCCGCTCCAGCGAGCGTAGGCTGCCGGAGATAGCCGCGCTATCAAGCTCTTTGACCTGCCCACAATCGCTACAGATCAGAAACTGGCTCGCGTGCGGGTGCTCAGGATGGGTGCAGCCGATGAACGCGTGCAGGGTCTCGAGCTTGTGCACTAGGCCCTGTTCGAGCAGAAAATCGAGTGCCCGGTAGACCGTTGGCGGCGCTGCAGCTGCGCTCGTGCCCTCGCGCAGCTGGTCGAGGATCTCGTAGGCGCCAACCGGCCGGTCCGCTCGGCATACGAGTTCCAGCACGCGACGCCGCTGCGCTGTGAAGCGGACACCGCGCTGAGCACAGAGGACTTCAGCGGTGCTCAGGGCCTGTTGCAGGGTCTCTTCGTCCATCTCATCCTCTCGTGGTCGCCCGGACCGCCTTCTCGGCTCGCCGCTTTGCCCGAAAGCCAGCACTCAGCGCTGACAGGAGGTAGAGCGCGCCCGCCAGTAGAACAATGGTGGGACCAGTCGGCAGATCAGGTGCGTACGACAACGCCAGGCCACCGCTGCTAAGGAGGGCACCGACGAGGGTCGCGCCAAGCATCATTCCGGCTAGGGTTCCGGTCCAGTGGCCAGCGGTTGCTGCCGGGAGCGTCAGCAGCGCGATCACAAGGATGAGTCCAACGACCTGGATCATCAACACCACCGTGACGGCCACCAGGACCAATAGGAGCAGATAGAACAGATCGACCGGTACCGCGCGCAAGCGAGCAAACTCTTCATCGAACGCCACCGCGACGAATTGCCGATAGAACAAGGCGACGCTCAACAGCAATACCAGATCCAGTAGGGCCATGAACCAAAGCTCTCGCGTCGGCACCAGCAGGATGTTGCCGAATAGGAAGCTCATCAAATCGGTGGCATAGCCAGGTGTCTTCGAGATGAACAGGATGCCGATGGCCATCCCGATCGCCCAGAGTGCGCCGATTGCGGTGTCTTCACCGGTTCGCCAGCGCAGCCGCACCCAACCGATCAAGAGCGCGGCGACGACTGCTGCAGCAAGAGCGCCAGCGAGCGGGTCGTAGCCATAGAAGAGCGCCGCCCCCATGCCCGCAAGCACCGAATGGGCGATGCCGCCGGCCAAGAAGGTGATGCGTTTGACAACAACGAAGGGGCCGATGAGGCCGCAGCCGATGCTGGCGAGCAGGCCCGCAATCAGGGCCTGCTGCAGGAAGTCGTGCTGAAGCAGGGCGGTAAAGAATTCAGGCATGTCCTTGTCGCTTATCTGGGATGCGCATCTGCGGCTGCCGGTGCACCAATCTTGGGTCTGGTCTTGGGGCTGGCCTCGGCGTCGATCTCGGCGTGATCGTGACTGATTTTGTGCACAGGCTCACCATAGAGCTCATTGATCAGGCTGCCGTTGATCGCCTCGGTGTGATGACAGACCAGGGTTCGGTTGAGGCAGGCAACGCGGCTGACATAGCTTGAAATGAAGCTGATGTCGTGGGAAACGACGACGATGGTGCGACGTTGACTGAGCCGGGCGAGCAGCTCGAAGATCTCGCCTTCCATGCGTTGATCGATATTGGCGGTCGGCTCGTCAAGGATCAGGATGGCTGGCTCGCTGACGAGCGCGCGCGCCAGCAACACCCGCTGCAGTTGACCGCCGGATAAGGCGCCGATCGGCTGTAGGGCTAAATCGCCGGCCTCGACATCGTTCAGCGTTTGTCGGGCGTGCTCGCGGTCGCGGCGACGCCATGCCCCGATCTGGTGAAGCAGGCTGCCGTTCAGCCCCAGCCGGCCCATCAGGACGACATCCAGCACCTGGATCGGGAAGTCGCGGGGGAAGGCCGGGTACTGCGGAACATAGCCGATATGGCGTCGGCCCTGCTTCGGCGAGCGGCCCAGCACCCGTATGCGTCCCTGCTGTGGCTGCAGCAGTCCGAGCACCAACTTCAGCAGGGTGCTCTTGCCGCCAGCGTTTGGGCCGACCAGGCCGAGGAACTCGCCGGTCTCGACGCGTAGGCTGATATCCTCCAGCACCGGCACATCGCCATAGGCAAAGCCGAGGTGCTCGACCTCGATGGCTGCTGGCGTCGACGCCGTCATCGGCTGTCGCTCGATGGTGCTGACGGGTTGGCCTCGGACGCGCTGTTGGCATCGACCAGAATCGATGCGAAACGCTGCAGATTCTCGCCATAGTTGGCAGCCAGCGGCGTGGCGACCTCGACCCGTCCGCCAATGCTGCGGGCAACCCGCTGAGCAGTGCGCTTATCGAACTCAGGCTGTACGAAGATCGCGCGTGTGCCGGCAGCCTCGGCCTGAGCGATCAGGGCCGATAGGCGCCGTGGTCCGGGCTCCTTGCCGGCGCGCTCGATCGGGATCTGCACGAGATCATAGGTGTCGGCGAAATAGCCCCAGGCAGGGTGGTAGACCAGAAAGCTGCGCACCTCGAGCGGCTCGAGGCTTTGCTGCAAGTCCTGATGCAGCGCTTGGAGCTCGGCATCGAAGCGCTGCTGCTGGCGTGCATACAGCGGCGCACCCTCGGGATCAAGCTCACTCAGTCGATCGCGGATCGCGACCGCCATCTCGCGCACCAGGACCGGGCTGGTCCAGATATGCGGGTCCATCTCTCGGTTTTCTGCCTGAGTCGCCGCGTGCTCATCGCTCGCATCGCCCACCGCCGCATGCGGTTGGGCTTCATTATGATCTTCAGCGTGCTCGTGCTCGTGCTCGTGCTCGTGCTCGTGCTCGTGCTCGTGCTCGTGCTC
>NZ_JBUDPI010000375.1:0-3432 GCF_054919635.1 Halochromatium sp.
GAAATCGCCGAGCTGGTCGAGGCCAGCGAAGACCTGATGGCAATCGCTGATGAGCAGTATCGATATCTACTCGTCAATCAGGCCTATGCTCAGCGCTTCAGTCGGGATCGCACCGAGATCGAAGGCGCCCATATCGGGGATGTGCTCGGCCGTGACTATTTCGACCGCGTGCTAAAAGCGAAGCTGGACGGCTGTCTTGCCGGACATAACCAGCGTTTCGAGACCGAGCGTCTCGATTCGGATGGGCAGTCGCGGCGATATCTCGCCCGCTATTTTTCGGTCCAGACCCAGAAGCCTAGGGCGCGCCAAGTCGTTGCGGTCATCACCGACATCTCTGAGTTCAAGCTGGTCGAGACCAAGCTCCGTGAGCAATCTCAGCTGCTCGATATCGCCGGGCGTGTTGGTCGCATCGGCGGCTGGCGCGTCGATCTAGCAAGTCAACGCATTCAATGGTCGGATGTCGTCGCCGAGATCCACGGCATGCCCAGGGGCTTCTCGCCCTCGGTGGAAGAGGGCATCGCCTTTTACGCTCCAGAGGACCTAGAGACCATTCGGCGCGTCTTCTCCGATTGCGCCGAGCGCGGTATCCCATATCACGAGCAGCTCAGGATCATCAATGCCCAAGGCGAGACCCTGTGGGTGCGCACCACCGGTGTCGCCGTCTATGATGATCAAGGCCAAATCAGCGCCGTTCAGGGCGCATTCCAGGACATCTCGGCGCAGAAATCCGCCGAACACGAGGCGGAAGCCCTGAGCGAGCGCCTGCAAACGACCCTTGAAAGCATCACCGATGGCTTCTTCGCGCTGGATCGGGACTGGTGCTTTGCCTATCTCAATCAGGAGGCCGCCCGACTCTTGCAACAGCCGCGTGAGCAGCTGCTCGGCAAGGATTTCTGGCAGTGCTTTCCGGATGCGATTGGTACCCACATCGAACGTGCCTACCGGCGCGCGATGATCTCCCAGGAGACCGTTACCTTCGAGGAATACTACCGACCGTTCAGCATCTGGTTCGAGATCCGCGCCTTCCCATCACAAGAGGGCCTCGCGGTCTATTTCCAAGACATAACCGACCGTCATGAGATGGTGCTGAAACTGCAGTCACAAAAGGCGGCATTACGCCAATCCCGCGACCAACTCGCCGAGCTGGTCGGAACACGCAAGGCGCTGATCGACTCCTTGCTAGCCCATATCGCACTCCTCGACGCGGATGGCTGCATCGTGGATGTCAACGACTCCTGGCGTCGGTTCGCCGAGGAGAACGATTTCCCCGACACCAGCGCCGGCAACGGTATGAACTACATCGAGGTCTGTCAGCATGCGATTGGCCCATTCTCCGAGGAGGCGCCAATCATTGCTCGCAATCTCCAGGCGCTGCTCGGCGACGAGCGCGACTCCTTTTCGCTGGAGTACCCCTGTCATGCCCCGCATGAGCAGCGCTGGTTCCGAATGACTGCGAACCGACTCCGTCAGAGTGTCGAAGACACTGAGGCGGAGCCCCAGAACGGGGCCGTCGTGATGCATGTCGACATCACCGAGCGCAAGCTGGCGGAGCTGCAGCTCAACCAGCTCATGCATCGCGATCGGCTCACCAACCTATTGACCCGCGATAGCTTCACCGAGGCGCTAGCGGCGCGCCTGGCGCAAGACGACCTGCATTCCGGATCGACGCTGGTGATCTTGTTCGACATCAAGGATCTGCGCGATGTCAATGACTCTCATGGCTTCGATACCGGTGATCAGCTGTTGATCGAGATCGCCCGCTGGCTCGAGCAGCAAGCCGGCGAGAATGGGCTCGTCGGGCGTATCGCCGGAGATGAATTCAGCGTCTTCCTGCCCGGTGGGCCTGGGCTCGATCCAGCGCAACAGGTCGAGGCGATCAGCGCCATCACGGAGCAGTGCTTCCTGCTCCCACAGATCGGTATCGAGATCGATATCGATCTCGGCTATACCTTGGTCGGTGAGCAGCAATGCTCAGCCGAAGGCCTGCTCCATCAAGCCGAGCTCGCACTCTTCCAGCAACGTCAACAGGGAACAGACACGGCCGTTGCCTATAACGCCGCCCTAGACAGGCAGGTGCATGATCGCATCGCGCTGACCCAAGACCTGCGCACCGCACTGCAAGAGGAGCAGTTTGAGCTCCATTTCCAGCCAAAGGTCAAACTATCAACGGGTGAGCTGATTGCCTGCGAGGCCCTGCTGCGCTGGAAGCATCCCGAGCGCGGATTGCAGCCGCCAGGTCAGTTCATTCCCATCGCCGAACAGAGCCAGCAGATCGTCGCCATTGGTGACTGGGCCTTACGCGAGGCCTGCCGGCTGCTGCGAGAATGGCAACAGGCTGGGTTAAATGTCGTCAGCATCGCAGTCAATGTCTCGCTGATCCAGTTTCGCGCCCACGATTTTCCGCAGGCCGTCCGCGCTACCCTGCGCCATTTCGAGATCGAGCCCAGCGCCCTCACCTTGGAGATCACGGAAAGTGTCTTTGAGGAGGCCTCGGAGAGCCTCCTGGAACAGCTGAGCGAACTGCGCGCTCTCGGCATTCGGCTGTCATTGGACGATTTCGGAACGGGCTATTCGTCGCTCGCCTATCTACAACGCTATCCATTCGATGAGATCAAGGTCGATCGCTGCTTTGTCGCGCGCGTGCTCGATGACTGCTATAGCCACACGGTGCTCCAAGCCATCAAGGGCATCGCCGATGCGCTCGGCGCCGAGCTGATCGCCGAGGGCATCGAATCCGAGGCCGTGCGACAGGCCTTGATCGATCTTGGCTACCATTTCGGCCAGGGCTATCTGTTCAGTATCCCATTAGAGACCGAGGACTTCCGTTGGCTGATCGAGCAAGGCTCACGCCTGCCGCTGCAAACCATCGGTGAGCCCTCATCACCTCGACCACCCACCAAGAGCAATCGGAGACCCGTGCGTGACTGAGCCAGCCGAAGGACTCGCAAAACGAAGAACCGGGATCGACGGCTTGGACCAGATGACCAAAGGCGGACTCCCAAGCGCCGGCGGCACTCTGATCCTCGGCCGACCGGCCTCTGGGAAAACCGTCTTGGCGTTGCAGATCCTTGCCAAGGCGATCGAGCGCGGCGAAGGCGGCGTGTTCGTCTCGTTCGAGGAATCGCGCCGGCAGGTCCTGCGCGATGCGGCCTCCTTTTCCTGGTGGCGCCACCTGCATGACGAGCAGCGCTTCCAGTTGATCGATGCGCGCCCAACGCCTGGTGCCAGGGTCTCCGGCGAATTCGATCTCGAAGGCCTGTTGGCGGCCGTCGGACTCTGCGTCGAGCGCACCGGCGCGCATTGGCTGGTCTTCGATGGGATCGATCAGCTGTTGCGCCGACAGCGGGACGCCTTGATGGCGGTCGATCAGATCCACGGCTTGAGCAACTGGTGCGAGGAGCGCGACCTCTCGCTGATTCTGACCGGCAAGCT
>NZ_JBUDPI010000376.1:0-3386 GCF_054919635.1 Halochromatium sp.
CTGGCCCTGGAACCTCATCCACTGCCCGACCCCGGTCTCGCCCTCGGCGACCTCGATCCTTCATCGCACTGGTCTACCCCTGGTGCTTGGCCCGCTCAACGGGGGCCTGAAATCCCCGACCACCTTCCCCGAGTTCATGAAGCAGGACGCGGCCTGGCTCTACCCGATCCGCAACCTCGGGCGGGTCCTTGACGGCCTAATGAGCACCACCCGGCGCGCCAGGCGAATCCTGGTCGCGACCCAGGCGACGCGGGCTTGGTATCCGCGGCGTTATCGCAAGAAATGTGTCCCGATGCTTGAGAACGCCGTCGATCTCGAGCGTTTTCCAGCACAACCCTGGCCGGGAGCGCCCAGCAACGAGCGCCCGCTCCAAGTCATCTTCGTTGGACGTCTGGTCCCGTTTAAGGCCATTCCGCTCCTCCTGCGCGCCATGCATCGGCTGCGCGGCCGACACCCGGTCCGCCTGATCATCGTCGGCGACGGCCCCATGCGGGTGCCCTGGGAAGCTGAGGCACGCTCATTGGGCCTGGGCGACGCCGTCGATTTCGCGGGACAACAGCCGCTCGCCGAGGTCCATCGATTCATGGCGAACGCGCATTGCTTTTGTCTGCCGTCGGTACGCGAATCCGGCGGCGCCGTGCTGCTCGAGGCGATGGCCTCCGCGCGGCCGGTGATTGCGGTCGACTACGGCGGCCCTGCCGAGCTTGTCGATGAGCAGGTGGGGCGCAAGATCCCCGCCACCGGGAATGCCGAGGCGATCGCCGACATCGAGGCCGCCCTGGCGGACCTCGCCGAGCACCCGGACGACTGGCGCCGGCGCGGCGAGATCGGCAGGGAGAGGGTCAAGACCCGCTTCAGCTGGGAGGCCAAGATGGATGCTGCGATTGCACTCTATCAGGACGTGCTCGGCTCCAGTTGATCTGCCCGCTAGAGGCACCTCAACGGATCACACGCGTCTCGATATCGCCAAGACTGCTGCCACCTCCCCATGCACATCCTGGCGACCTTCCCCGGACTGCTAGCGTTAATCGTCGTCCTACAGCGCGGGCCAGCTTTTGCGTACCTCAACGTTTACCTGCCCGTTCTTTTCCTGCTGCCCGGCTATTATCGTTGGTACGCTCCCGGGCTGCCCGACCCGAGCTTCCATCACGCAGCCATTGTCCCGATCGCCCTGATTTGGCTTCTCCGGGACACCGATGGATACCGGTTCTCGTTGATGGATCTCGTGGTAATGTCGTTTGCTTTCATGGTGGGTCTGTCCGAATACGTTGCGGCGGGCTACAAAGAGGCACAAAACCTCATCATCGACCTGCTCGCCGCGGTGGTACTGCCGTACTTCCTCTCCAAGGCACTGATCGTCCCTAAGGGACTGACCGTCGAGGTGGGCAAACGCATCGTGCTGATGCTGTTTGCGATCGCGATCATCTCGTTGTGGGAATTCAGGATGGGTTACACCCCCTGGGCTAGGATCTTCGACAGGTTCTTCCCGGGGCAGAACAACTGGGTAACTACCTTCCGTTGGGGCTTCACCCGCGTCGCGGGACCCTATGGGCACGCGATCCTAGCTGGGATCATCATGGTGGTTGGATTCAGGCTCCAACGCTGGCTGCACTGGCGCGGTCACTGGGACGACTTCCGCATCTTCGGCATGAACCGCTTCATGGGGATCAGTTTGGCCTTCATCATCACTTGGGGTATGGTCGCCGGGGTCATCATGACCATGGTCAGAGGACCCTGGCTCGGGGCCATCGGTGGTGCCGCGGTGATGCTCATCGGCCGGTCACGACGACCCGGACCAACACTGCTCGTGATTGCGATCCTTGCGGTCAGCATCAGTATACCAGGCTTCCTCTGGCTCAAATCCTGGGCGGGCGTGGGACGAGAAAATGCCAAGTCAGTCTCCCAGGAAACGGCGGCTTATCGCTGGGAGCTCATTGAGAATTACTGGGATATCGCGATGGAGCACGCGACACTGGGCTGGGGCCGGAACACCTGGCCGCAAATACCCGAGCAGCCATCAATTGATAACTACTATCTTTTGCTGACGATCATGCACGGGCTCCCAGCCCTCTTACTGTTCTGGTTCACGTTCGTCTGGATGTCTGTGCGGCTCATGATTCGAGGGGTCCGCGCCCCTCCCAAGTCTGAGATGCGCATACTGACTTTTACGCTGGCTTCGGTGTATGCGGTCTACTTTATCTCGCTGGCGACGGTCTACCTCGGCGGGCAGACGATCCAGTTACTGTTTATTATTACCGGTTGGGCAGAGGGTCTTCTCGTCTACCGGATGCGTGAGCCAGCGGCGGACAACGAACCAGTCGCGGTTGCGGACCAGCGACCGTTCAAATTCAAGCGAATCCTGACCTGAGGGTTCGAAATATGACGCCAGGTACCGGCGCTGCATAGGAGATAACCATGATCCGCATCGTCAAGCGGACCTTGCGATGGCTCGCCTTCGAGCACGGGGTCGCCAAGGGTTTATATCGGCGCATCTGCAAGCCGACGGGCGAGGAGCTCGGGGATTTCCTCCGACGCTATGGTCGCTTCCATCACCTCGGCGAGCACGTCAGCCTGCGCCCCTGGACGAACATCCCGGACCCACAATACGTCAGCATCGGCAACAACGTTCAGCTCACCCATTGCTCGATCTTTGCCCACGACGGCTCGATCGCTATGCTAAACCGGGCCTACAACGTCAAGCTCGACCGAGTCGACCGGGTCGTGATCAAAGACAACGTCTACATCGGACACCAAGCCATCGTCCTCCCTGGCGTTACCATCGGACCCAATGCCCTAGTTGCTGCCGGTGCCGTCGTGAGCAAAGATGTTGCAGAGGGCGATATCGTCGCTGGTGTGCCAGCCCGGCCGGTGGGACGCCTTGACAAACTCGTCGAGAAACTCCGCGAGCAGACCAGCCAGCTACCTTGGGCGGAATTGATCGAACAGCGCGAAGGCGCCTTCGATCCAGACATGGAACCCCAGCTCGAGCGCTACCGCATCAGTTACTTCTTTGGCTCCGAGTCAACGTCACGTTGGTAGCGCGAACAGCTTCCAAAGGTTGCTCTGCAAGCGAGAACCATCAATCAGCATCAATGATTGCTCGGCGACGCTGGGGACATCACGCAAAACGGGAATCATCGTGAGAAAGTCATGGAACATACACCTCTGGTCTCGGTCATCATAGCAAGCAAAGATCGCCAACAGTTACTTCAGCGCGCCATCGAAAGCGTGCTTGGGCAGAGCATAAACGACCTTGAGATCGTCGTGGTAGACGATGGCTCTAAGGTCCCTGTGAGGTACAGCGGCTCAGACCCACGGGTCCGCGTGATCCGCAACGAGAACTCGCAAGGCCTTTCCGCCGCGCGCACCACCGGGTTTCGCGCGGC
>NZ_JBUDPI010000377.1:0-3379 GCF_054919635.1 Halochromatium sp.
CACATCATCAACCCTGCCAGTGCCCCGAGTGCCGGCAGGCTGAGGGTGGGGATCGCGTTGACCGGCCCACGCTGCACCGGCGAATCCGCCCAGGTGATGTCGATAAACAGGTCGGGGTTGAACGACGCCTTGAACCGGACTTGTTGCGCAACCGTACTGCCCACCACAAAGCTGGCCTCGCCCTGGGCATTGGTGGTTTTTTCACTCGGGGTGATGGTGACGGCGCCGGCAGTCTCGGAGGCCGACTCAACAACCAGAGTCACGCTGATTCCGGAGAGCAGGTTGTCTGCGCCATCGCGGACCGTGACGGTGATTGTGGTTTGCTCACCGGAGGTCACGGAATTGGCTTGGGTTTCGATTTCCGATTGATTTTGTGATGGAGTGCCGCCGTTCGTACAGGTCACGTTCACGTCGCTGACATTGGCGGTGGCGGTGCCGGAACCGTCGCTGACGGTGCAGGTCTGGCCCGTGGGCTGGGTCTTGACGGTGACCGCGTAGCTGCCGCCATAGGCGACCTCGGTGTCGAAGGTGAAGGCGCCGTTGTCGGTGACGGTCTTGTCATCGCCGCCGTCGTTCTGCAGCACCACCGATTGGCCGGAGGCTAAGCCCGAGACGTTGCCGCCAATGCTGTAGGCGCATTGTCCGTCGCGAACGGCCCAACCGAAGGTCTTCAAGCTCTTAGCATGAGAGTCCTGTTCGCCATCGCTGAATTGGAAGAGCCAAGCGGTGCTACCCGAATAAGACGTACCGGACAAGTACTGCACCTTTATGTCCGTCAGTGTGACATCGCCGACGGTCTGGGTTCCGGTTTTGTCCACGCCGTAGGCGCCCGGCAGATAGTAGCGGTACATGTAACCGAGTTCGTTGTCCCGACAGGGTCACGCGTGTTGGGTCTACCACTCGTCAAGTGTCCGCCCCTGTCCATCCAGGCCGGCACGCGCCATTGCGCATAAGGCCCACTCTGTAAGGTCAAAAATCAGTGCTCAGCCCAGTAACAGCGAGGGGTCTTGTGCGTTGACGCAGATTATAGACGACCCGGTTGTGTCCAGCTGAAGGGCAACACACTGATTATATTTTTCTGGCGCTGAGGGGCGGGGTGTCGGTGTCTGGTTGTGTCCAGATGCCGGGCGTCACTGTTCCCAAGAGGCTCGTACTAAACGGTTGGTGTCTCTTTGTAATTATGTATTACAAAATTATAAATATACAGTATTTTAAATATACATCGCTGCTCTCGGTCACCGGGCTGGCTGGACCCGTCGACTAAGCTGCTTTTTGCGACAGCTGCAGCAGCTTGGCTTGAACGGACTCAAGCAGCGAGTCCCTCAAAAACGGACTCGCCCCAATGATTTCAACCCCAATGAGTTCATTCTTTTCATTAAGTTCAGCGGTAATGTTTGGGCTGATTTCAATGCTGTTTTTTTCGTCTTCATCTGAAATCATGAGGTGCAAAATATCTTCTTCTTCAAAATACCGAAGGCTTGTTTTATTCATATTGAAATCTCCCGCTTTTTAAGCGATAGTTGATTTGCTGCCTGGTCGTGGCGTGAACAGTGATGGGCGTCACGCGATCAAGATCACTTTTTTCATAGGGGATCATGATCAGCATGCGACCATCTTGACCGATAACCACCAAGCAATCTTGTTGAGGTGTCATAGTATCTTTCGGTACTGTATCTCAAGACCTCTTCGATTGTTTCCAGGCGAAAGCCCCTGAGCTTAACGCGATACTTGAAATAATCGGTCCAAACAATCTGCATGACGATGCGCGCGTCTCGTTTTCGGGTCAACGGATCAAGTTTAGGGTTTTGACAATCATCGGAACGAAAACATGCGCTAAGGACGCTTCCTTCCGGCCAACGCGGTCCGTTCGGGGCCTCGAGTCCTACCGTAACGGGAAGTATCTGACCTGCCCCTCCCACTCTCCATCCACGCTGCAGGCGGCCAGCAGCAGAATGTCCTCGATGGCGGAGCGCAGCGCCACGGTGCGCGCGACTTCAAAGATCCTCGGCATCGGCTTGGCCGCACGGACCCGCTCATAGGCGAAGGCCGTGATCGTGGCCACGTCGTGGGTCAGCAGAACGCGGCCCTGTTCAGCCGCCCACGCCAGCACGCTCGGATCATCGGCTCCAGAGAGACCGACGTCTTGGACACGTACCACATCGATCTCGGGATCTCGCAGACGCACGCCGCGCACGATGTTGTTGTTGAAGTTCTCGTCTGCGAGCAGCCGGATCACATCGCATCCTGCCCGGCTTGGCGCGCCATCAGGCGTTCACGTATCCCGGTTGGACTAAAGAGTCGCTCGTTCGCCTGCCTGACCTCGGCGGCGCGCTGTTCGCGCTCGCGCAGATAGTCATCGACGGCCGCGGTATGGGCCAGGTAGTAGGCGATGACGGCATAGACCTGACCGAGAGAGACCGCTGGATACTGCTCCGCAATCCCCTCGGCGGTGGCGCCATCGCGAAAGGCACCGACCACAGTATCCAGTGTCACGCGCGAGTGGCCCACGCGGAAGACACCAGAGGCATCGGCTGACAAGGGAGGTGTTTCGGCCGCGACAACCATGTTCATGTCGATTCTCTGAGCTCGTTGATCAGGGTGCCGGCGTCGGCTCGTTGGCCACCGCGAGGTACCGGTAGAAGGTCGCCCGCGAGATGTCCAGCGTCTTGCAAATCTGCTCGACGCTGAGCTCATGGTCGCGGTGCATCCGGCAGGCGGTCTTCACACGGGGATCGTTTCGCGTGATCGCCCTGCGCCCACCTTGGCGTCCCCGCGCACGCGCTGCGCAGAGCCCTGCCTTGGTGCGCTCCTGGATCAACCGTCGCTCGAACTGCGCGAGCGCCGAGAAGATGTGGAAGACCAATTCCCCGGACGCGCTGGTGGTGTCGATGGCCCCGTCCCGCAACGAGCGGAATGCCACACCTTTCTTAAGAAGCTCCTGAATCAGGGTCACCAGATGCGGCATTGACCGGCCAAGTCGATCGAGACGCCAGACCAGCAGCGTGTCTCCCGGCTCGAGTGCATCGATGCAGGCGTCGAGGCCGGGACGTTGGCTTTTGGCGCCAGAGACCTTGTCGACGAAGATCAGCGCATCGTGGCAGCCTGCCTCCCGCAACGCATCGAGCTGCAGGTCCACATCCTGCTCAAGGGTGCTCACCCGCGCATAGCCCACCAGTCTTCCCATTAGATCGTCTTCCGCCGGCCTTCTGTCTTGCCTTCACCTCGTCCGCATGGGGTCAATGAGACTTTCATTATCGAAACGAGACGATGCGACAAGTATGGACCGTTTTTGAGGCGGTTTCGAGACCCGTTCGCCCGGAGACTTTTGCGCTGTAGCGATTTTCGGCCACCCGGACCCTGCACGCCAGAGCGGTTCCGC
>NZ_JBUDPI010000378.1:0-3372 GCF_054919635.1 Halochromatium sp.
CTGCTGCCGATGGGCTTCGTTAGCGGCATGATGGGCCCCTACATGCAGCCGATCCCGGCACTGGGCTCGGTGGCGATGTTGATCTCGCTGTTTGCGGCCTTCGTGTTCACGCCGTATCTCGCCATCTCGAAGTGGCTGCGGCCCTCAATGAGTTACCTGGAGGTGGCCGAGAAGCGCGAGCATAAGGAGGCAAAGAACCTCGAGCGGCTTTATGTGGGCATCCTGACCCCGCTGATCGAGCACAAGAGCAAACGGTTGATCTTCAAGCTGGTGCTTTGGGGTACCTTCCTCTTCACACTGAGCTTCTTCTACTTCAAGTGGGTGCCGGTGAAGATGCTGCCCTTGGACAACAAGCCCGAGTTCTCGGTCGTGTTGGACATGCCCGAAGGCACAGCCTTGCCGGTGACCGCGAATTTGGCCCATCAGATGGCCGACAAGATCCGGACCATGCCAGAGGTCACCGCGATCCAGCTCTATGCGGGAACGGCGCGGCCGTTCGATTTCAATGGCATGGTGCGTCACTACTACCTGCGCTCCGATCCTTGGCAGGGCGAGCTCCAGATACAGCTGACTAACAAGCACGATCGCGACCGGACTAGCCATGAGATTGCGGTTCAGGCGCGTGAGATGCTCAAGCCGCTAGCGGATGCGAACGGCGCCAGCATTGCCGTGGTCGAGATGCCGCCGGGTCCTCCAGTCTTGCAGTCGGTTGTTGCCGAGGTGCATGGGCCAAGCTCGGAGGTCCGCCGCGCCTTTGCCCAGGAGCTGACCGATATCTTCGCGCAAGCCGAGAGTACGCGTGATGTCGACAACTATCTGCGTGACTCCTTCGATTATTGGCGCTTCGATGTCGATACCGAAAAGGCAGTGCGTCGCGGCGTGTCGGTGGATGCCATCAATCGCAACCTGACCATGGCCCTGGGTGGGGCTGAGATCGGCGACGTGAAGATGCGCGCTGGTCACGAGCCGGTGAATATCGTGGTGCAGGTGCCGCTGGCGGAACGCTCGCAGATCCAGAGCCTCGGCGACCTGCCGATCCGCACCAATGCCGGCTCGACCATCCCGCTGCGGGAGCTAGGAGAATTCGAGCGGGTGCCGGAGGAGTCCATCGTCTATCGCAAGGACCTGCGCGCCGTCGAGTACGTGGTGGCGGATGTCGGTGGCACCCTCGCGGCCCCTGTCTATGCCATGCTGCAGGTTCAGAACCGCATTGACGAGATGGGCTATGTGGCACCCGATGGGGTGACGCCTGAGACCTACTGGCTTGGGCCGCCACCCTCGGATCAGGTGTCGAGCTTCGAATGGGCCGGCGAGTGGACCGTCACCTATGAAACCTTCCGCGACATGGGCGCCGCCTTCGGTGTTGCCCTGGTCTTGATCTACGTACTCGTGGTCTGGGAATTCGGCAATTTCCGCATTCCGTTGGTCATCATGGCGCCTATCCCCTTGACCCTGCTCGGTATCATCCCGGCGCACTGGGCGGCCTTCGAGCTTGGCTTCGGAGGCGAGTTTACTGCCACGTCAATGATCGGCTGGATTGCGCTGGCCGGCATCATCGTCCGTAACTCGATCTTGCTCGTCGATTTCTCGATCCACGAGGTGCAGAAGGGCGTCCCGGTCGCAGAGGCCGTGATCCGTTCCTGTACGACGCGCACGCGGCCGATTGTGATTACGGCACTTGCGTTGGTGGCTGGCGCAAGCGTCATCGTTACCGATCCGATCTTCCAGGGCATGGCCATTTCATTGTCCTCAGGCGTGCTGGTCTCAACGCTGCTGACGCTGATCGTGATACCCCTTGGTTGCGTTGCCGCGAGCAAAGACCTGTGTGAGGTGGCCGTTGCAAGTGCGCCTGAGGGGATGGTGGTGCCTTGCGCTGAAGGGCTGCAGCACGATCGCTCTGATCGTGGTATCAGCTCGTCCTCAACACAGCGTCCGCAACAGGGCGGTGGCGTCTTGGCGAAGATCGGCGGTGCTTTGATGCTGGTGCTCTACGCATTCCGCGGTCTGTTCTTGCTGCTTTTCGATTGGATCAAGGGGATGATCAAGAAGCGCCGAGCAGCGCCAGCGGCCGAGGGTCCATCAGGCGGACCAGGTGGCGCGTCAGCTGGGCCGCCGCCGAATGCGCTGCGTCGCCAGGAGACAGCGGCTAGGGCCAAGGACGCCTCGGCGGCCGAGAGCGCGACTGATGTTTCGAGTCACACAAGCGGTGCAAAGCCGTCTACAGTTAGTGGTGAAGAGTCCTCAGACGCTGCGGCACCAGCAACGGCCTCTGCCAGCAATATGCCGGCAAAGAAGGTCGCGACAAAGAAGGCCACCAGCAAGAAGGTGTCGAGTAAGAAGGCGCCGGCGAAGAAGGCATCAACCAAGAAGGCGACCGCTAAGTCGCAGCAAAAGGGCTCAAGACGAGGCATTCGTCTCAAGACGGACGACAGCGACGGGCCGGACAACACATAGTGCGACGGATACCATGACAAGCTTGCAATCGAGACCTTTACGCCGGTGCCGATCCATGGCGACAGGTTGGCGTCGCCGCGCGGGGGCTCGATTGGGTCTGTTATTAGTCGCGGTTACACTGGCCCCCGCGAGCCCGGTGCTATGGGCATGGAATCCCTACGATGCCGACAGTAGCTGGTCCTCACCGGCGCGAGACGATTTCGATACGAGCCATCACGAGACCCGCGATTACGGCTGGGATACTGGGTCCCGGGCATCGGACTGGGGTGAGCGCGATCGCTGGCGTGATACATCCAACGAGCGCACCGGCGTCCGAGAGAACAAGTGGCGTGAGCCCGCCCCAGAGGGTTATCGAGGTGAAGCCACTGATGGCAGCCTGTGGCGCGAGCGTCAGCAGCCATGGCCGCGCGAGTCGGCCTCAGGCTGGGACGCCTCACGTCAGCAGCGTCGCTCGACCACCCCAGGTTATGCCCCTTCCGGTGTCGGCGACTACGAGTTTCGGCATGATCCCGAGCTCGATACTCGGCGCCCAGGTCATCAGGGTGGCTGGGTATTTCGTCCTCGCACCGAGCGGGAGAACGCGCGCTCCCTTGCGGATAGCCCCTATCCGCCGATCGATGAGCAGGATTATCTGCCACGCGGACCTTGGCGCAGCTACCAAGACGAAGGCGCCGCATTCGGTTACCATCCGGATCAGGCATGGCCGGGCACCTCGCCGCAGCTTCGCTAACTGCTCGGTCTTTCTGATCCCTAAAGCCACTCTCTGCGATCTCGGCAAGAACGGATGATTACAGTCATCGGCTCCTTGAAGGGCGGCTCTGGCAAGAGCACCCTGACCTTCAATCTGGGCGTCTGGTTGTCACTGGCTGAGGTCGACGTGCAACTGTTGGACGCCGACCCTCAGGGCACCTTGACCGA
>NZ_JBUDPI010000379.1:0-3338 GCF_054919635.1 Halochromatium sp.
GCCAACAATCTCTCGCTGTGGCAGCGGATGTCGTGGTCGTGGGACTGGCGGCGTCCACCGGTCTCGCGAGCAGGGCATCCGCTTTCCTTGGCACCATGCTCGCAGCCTACGCCCCCGACCGTTCTGCAGTGCTCAGGCCGTCTCTGTGGCACGCAGCTCGGCGCGCTTCTTCTCGATCAGCTCGGCATCACACTTAGGGCAGAACTCGTGCTCGCCGGCCAGATAGCCATGGGTTGGACAGACTGAGAAGATCGGCGTCACCGTGATGTAGGGCAGTCGGAAATTGGTCAGCGCCCGCTGAACCAACCGCTTGCAGGCATCGGTGGAGCCGATGCGCTCGCCCATGTACAGATGCAGCACGGTGCCGCCGGTGTACTTGGTCTGCAGCTCGTCCTGTGCCGCCAGCGCCTCGAAGGCGTCGTCGGTATAGCCGACCGGCAGTTGCGAGGAATTGGTGTAATAAGGCGTGTCCTCGGTGCCGGCCTGCAGGATGTCAGGGAAGCGTTTCTTGTCCTCGCGGGCAAAGCGGTAGGTCGTGCCCTCGGCCGGCGTCGCCTCCAGGTTGTACATGTGCCCGGTCTCTTCTTGGAACTCGACCATCCGCGCACGCACGTGATCAAGCAGACGGCAGGCGAAGGCATGGCCCCACTCGGTGGTGATGTCGTCGGTATCCGCCGTGAAGTTACGGATCATCTCGTTGATGCCGTTGACGCCGAGCGTGCTGAAGTGATTCCGTAGGGTGCCGAGATAGCGTGTGGTGTAAGGGAACAGCCCAGCGTCCATGTGGCGCTGGATCACCTTGCGCTTCAGCTCCAGGCTCTTCTTCGCCAACTCCATCAGCTCATCGAGTCGCCGCAGCAGCCCGGCCTCATCGCCACGATGGGTATAACCGAGCCGCGCGCAGTTGATGGTGACGACGCCGAGCGAGCCGGTCTGCTCGGCCGAGCCGAATAGGCCGTTACCACGCTTGAGCAGCTCAGTCAGATCGAGCTGCAGCCGGCAGCACATCGAGCGCACCATGTTGGGCGAGAGCTCGGAGTTGAGGAAGTTCTGAAAATAGGGAAGACCATATTTTGCAGTCATCTCAAAGAGATACTCTGCATTCTCGCTGTCCCAGGGGAAGTCCTCAGTGATGTTGTAGGTCGGGATCGGGAAGGTGAAGATGCGTCCCTTGGCATCGCCCTCGGTCATCACCTCGATGTAGGCCCGATTGATCATGTCCATCTCGGCCTGCAGCTCGCCGTAGGTGAACGGCTGCTCCTCGCCACCAATCACCGGCACCTGCTCGCGCAGATCCTCAGGACAAACCCAGTCAAAGGTGAGATTAGTAAACGGGGTTTGGCAACCCCAGCGCGACGGCACATTCAGGTTATAGATCAACTCCTGGATGTACTGCTTGACGCGCGGGTAGTCGAGTCCGTCGACGCGGACATAGGGCGCCATGTAGGTATCAAAGCTCGAGAACGCTTGAGCACCGGCCCACTCGTTTTGCAGGGTTCCGAGGTAGTTGACGATCTGGCCAATCGCGCTCGACATATGGCGCGGCGGGCCAGCCTCGACCTTGCCCGGAACGCCATTGAGTCCTTCGGCCAGCAGGGTGCGCAACGACCAGCCTGCGCAGTAGCCAGCGAGCATATCCAGGTCATGGATATGGATGTCGCCCTCGCGATGCGCCTCGCCAACCTGCGGCGGGTAGACGTGCGAGAGCCAGTAGTTGGCGATCATCTTGCCGGAGGTATTTAGGATCAGTCCGCCGAGCGAATAGCCCTGGTTGGCGTTGGCCGCGACGCGCCAGTCGGAGCGGTCCAGGTACTCGTTGATCGAGCTTGAGACGTCGACCAGGGTGCGGCGGTCGGCACGCAGCTTGGCGCGCTGCTCGCGGTAGACGATGTAGGAGCGCGCGGTCTCGAAATGATTGGCGCTGATCAGGGTCTGCTCGACGACATCTTGGATGCCCTCGATGTCCGGACTACGGCCCTCGCCATAGCGATGTGCCAACACCTTGACCACCTGTGCGGCCAACAATTGCGCTTCTAGCTCGCCGAACTCCCCTGTCGCTTGCCCGGCGCGCGCGATCGCGGACTGGATCTTCGATGCATCAAAGGGAACCTGCTCGCCGTCGCGCTTCGTGACTTGCGTCGGCAGTGTGAGCAGCGCAGGCGCGGCGGCGGAGGTCGACGTCATAGCGGGCTCCCTGAGGCTCAGATACAAGATATTGTGTTGATCAGTATATTAGACACTATATCTTGCGAAAGCTCGCTTCGATTCTCCCTTGACCGGCGTCAACTAGATCGCTGCTCTTTGAACAAGGCGTATTGACAGCGAGGCACTCGTGCGCTGAGACCGCGGCCCTTCCCGCTTCGCCCTAGCACCAAAGCGCTCACCGAGGCATCACAAGCGAAGCGCTGGGGGCTTTGGGCCACGCCTGGGTGGAATCCACCACGGTTCGGACCACTCCCAGCCATCTGCACCTTGACCAGTCCGCATCAAAGCACCCGCAGCCAGCAATCGAGGGGGCCGTTGACGGGAACGGTGATGTGGCCAGTGATAGAGCCAGTGATGTGGCCGATCCTGGGCCGCTAGCGCCGGCGATCTTGAGGGCTCAGACCTCTGCTGCGTATCTGCTGGCACGTCTTCTGGCGCGGACCTTGCTGCACCTGCAGGGACCACACCCGGTCGATCGGCTGGTCACCTGCAACCGCAACCGAGCAACGACAGCTGCGCCCATGGAGCGCCCGCCTCACGTCCGGTAAGCGTATCAATTGACGCATCAACCGCTCGACCGTGCCGATTCATCAGCCCCGAAGGAGCAACACCATGGCACATGAACTCCCTGACCTCCCCTATGCCGAGAATGCCCTCGAGCCGCGCATCTCCAGCGAGACCCTGTCGCTGCATCACGGCAAGCATCATGCGACCTACGTGAACAAATTAAACGGCCTCATCGAAGGCACCGAGCTGGCCGACGCCTCATTGGTCGACATCGTCAAACGCGGCACCGGCGGCGTCTTCAACAACGGCGCCCAGGCCTGGAATCACGCCTTCTACTGGAACTGCATGAGTCCGAGCGGCGGCGGTGATCCGCAGGCTGAGCTTGCTGCGGCCATCGAGCGCGACTTTGGCAGCACTGATACCCTACGCGACCAGTTCTCGACCGCGCTGACGACATTGTTCGGCTCTGGTTGGGTCTGGCTCGCCAAGGACGATGCAGGCAAGCTCAGCATCGTCAGCGCCAGCAATGCCGATAACCCATTACGCGACGGCAAGACGCCAATCCTGACTTGCAGGGCGAGCGCATATAAACTAGCGCTGCAACATGCATCTGAGGCATCCTTCGA
>NZ_JBUDPI010000038.1:0-17325 GCF_054919635.1 Halochromatium sp.
AGCGCCGCGGTCGTCGGAGCAATCATGCGTATGGCAATGCGCTGAAGACCTGGGTCCTCGGCCTCGTGCGCGAGCACTATGTGGACTTCGGCCCGACGCTGATCGCGGAGAAGCTAGCCGAGAAGCATGAGCTGGAGCTATCTCGGGAAACGCTCAGGCTCTGGCTGATGGAGGCCGGCCTCTGGCGAAGCCGCAAGCAGCGCGACAAGGCCGTTCACCAGCCCCGTAACCGTCGCGAGTGCCTCGGCGAGCTGGTCCAGATCGACGGCTCCGAGCATGCCTGGTTCGAAGGCCGCGGGCCAAAGTGCACGCTCCTGGTCTACGTGGACGATGCCACCGGGAGGCTGATGGAGCTGCGTTTCGTCGATTCGGAGACGACCTTCGACTACTTCCACGCGACTCGCCGCTACCTGGAGCACTATGGCAAGCTGGTGGCCTTCTACAGCGACAAGCACTCGGTCTTCCGCGTGAACAAGACCGGTGCCACCGGCGGCATCGGTCTGACGCAGTTCGGCCGCGCCCTGCACGAGCTGAACATCGACATCCTCTACGCCAACAGTTCCCAGGCCAAGGGGCGCGTCGAGCGGATGAACAAGACGCTACAGGACCGGCTGGTGAAGGAGCTGCGACTCGAAGGTATCGAGACGCTGGAGGCCGCCAACGCCTTCCTGCCGGGCTTCATGGACGGGTTCAACGCGAAGTTCGCCAAGGCGCCCGCCAGCGACAAGGATCTGCATCGACCGCTAACGGAGCTGGACGATCTCGACGAAGTGCTCAGTTGGCAGGAGGAGCGCACCGTCTCTAACAGCCTGACGGTGCAGTATGACCGGGTGGTCTACCTGCTGGAGCCCAACGAGGTCACCGTGGGACTGCGGCGCAAGAAGGTCCGTGTCCACGATTATCCGGACGGGACCATCGCCATCAAGTACGACGGGGGCGATCTGCCCTACTCCGTCTTCGACAAGGTCCGACAGGTGAAGCAGGCGGACATCGTCTCGAACAAGCGCCTTGGTGCCGTGCTCAAGCACGTCCAGGAGCAGCAGCAGATTCAAGCGGTGCAACGCAGCCAGAAGGCACCCACTCGACGCGGCCTGCGTCGATCGGCGGCAGAGCGCTTCCGGGAGGTGAACCCGGCCTTGGGTTGACCCCGAGGCCCACCGGGACTTAAGAACTCGCGCTCGTCAGCTCCTCGCGTAGCACGCGCCGCAGCGTTGTCTCGAGGTCGGCGCCGCTCTGCCGCTCCATGTGCTCGCGCAGGGCCTCGTTGATCAGGGTCTGGTAGTTGCCGCCGCCGCGCACCCGACCCCGGAACCACTCGATGATGTCCGGATCGAGGCGGATGGTGATCCGCTCCTTGTTGCTCTTGACGATGGCGCCGCGCTGGCTGTCGGTGAAGTCGTACTCGTCTCGCATAGGTTCAGCCTTGCTCGTAGTGCCGACGCTCGGCCGGTGTTGCCGGGCGTGCCGAGATGATGCGGATGGTCTGCGACTCGGGCTGCGGGTAAACCACCAGCAACACGCGCCCGAAGGCGTCCATACCGGTGATCAGGAAGCGCTGCTCCGCATGGTGGTCAGGGTCCGGCATCGAGCAGGCCAGCTCGTCGTAGAAGACTTCCGCAGCATCCGCGAAGTCGACCCCGTGCTTGCGCCGGTTCGCGTGGCGCTTGATTTCGTCCCACTCGAAGTCGATGTCCATGCGCCTAAGTGTATGCACACTTGTCCGACATGAACAGCGCGATGGCCATCAGGCAGTAGGAAAAAGAATCCGACTTGAACATCCTGTCATCGCCCTTCCGCGCCGTCAGACTGACCCACCCCCCGGGTTGGAGCCGGACATTTCTACTTTGCGCAGCACCGGACATCTGTAACTTGCGCTGACACTGTAGGGCCGATCCGGCTCCAGGGCGCGGCATGACTGGCTGAACGCGGAATCGGGCGAGCTCTTAGCCGCAGGCTTCGCGGCAGATTCTTCCGCCTTATGGGCGCTGCAACGGCGTCTGCAGTTCAGTAACACCGATGCCGCTTCTGTCCTTGGCGTGCATCCGCGCACCTATCGCGGCTGGCTGGCCGATGGCAAGGCGGCGCCGGCGGCGGTTCGGCTGCTGGCGATCTTGGCCGGCTTCGTGCCCTGGGATGGCTGGGCCGGCTGGGAGGCAGCGGCGCGGGCTCTTATTGCTTGGGCGCCTGACGTCGTTTCTGCAGACGCTTGGGCGTCTTACCGCGTTTCTGTAGATGCTTGTCTCGATACATGGCCTGATCTGCCCGCATGACCCACTGGCTGGCCGTCTCGCCTTCGATCAGTTCTGCAATCCCTGTGGCCATGCCAAACGGATAGTTCTTGAGCTGTGGACCCTGTGCGATATGCGCTCGGAACCGTTCAGCCAGCGTTGCGGCTCCCGGATAATCCGTCTCTGGGCACAGCATAAGAAACTCATCACCTCCCCAGCGTCCGCAGTGATCGGTGATGCGTGCAAAGTCGAGCAACGCGCTCGCAAAGCGTTGGAGCAATTCATCGCCAGCGTCATGCCCGAAGGTATCATTGATCGCCTTGAAGTCGTTGAGGTCGAGCAGGATCACGCAGGCACTCGTGTTCGTGCGCCGGACTCGATAACGCTCTTCTTCGAGCAGTCGCATCAACTCGCGTCGGTTATACAGTCCAGTGAGATAGTCGGTCCGCGCAATCAGCTCCAGGGCCTGCTCCTTTTCGAGCATGCGTAGATCATCCTCCATGGACTCGCGGAAGCTCGCGAGAACCTCCTGATAAAGCGCTTGGTAGGTCCTGGCCTGGCTATCAAGGATACAGATCGTGCCGAAGAAAGAACCATCCGGCCACCGCACGGGCAAACCGCAGTAGCTGATCATGTTCCGCTTGACATCCGGGTTGTCACGCCAGTGCGGATCGCTCAGGGCATCCTTGATCGCTAGCGGACGATTCTCCCCGATCACGGTTTCGCAATAAAGCCCTTGACCGAGCCGGTCTGCTCCATCGTCAGAGTAAGGATTCTGTGGGTTACGACTCCTCAGAAAGACTTGCATCTCTTCTTCGGTAATTTGCATGATGAGTCCGGCAGGGACCTGGTAAACCTTGGCCACAAGGTCGATCAGGCGCTGCCATTTGTTCACCACGGTGGGACTGATCGTCGGATGCTGTCGGCCCGTGATCGGAACCTCGACCGAGGACTGCGTTTCGCAGACCAACACCTTTGCGTTATCCATGGCTCGTTGCTACCAACTTCGGCGTGGCCCGGACGGACCTAGTAAGACCGTCCGGGAGTCTACGCACGTAGATTCTTGACCAGAGACGTGACAGGTCGGCGCCCTACTCGCTGACCTGCTGCGCCCGGCTCTCCCGTTCGGCCAGCGGCAATGAGAGTAACCTTTATTCCTGTGCGGTCATCAGAAGCCTGAAAAATTCTCCCGAAGTCGTTGCCTTACCCTGTAGGGGGATACGAACTACCAGTACGCAGGTATTGACAGGGTTTCGGCAGGTCGGCAACAGGAGTCGATTCATGGTGTGCGCAGTCAAGGTAAATGCGAACTATAGTAATGTCCGAGTGGACTTCGGTCCAACGCTGCGGGACAGGCGCTGGCTATGGCTCATGGAGGGCGGGCTCTGGCAGCACGATCCTTGGCCAGCAAGCGCTGGCGCTCCCAACCTCTCGCCCTTGTAAGGTCCTGAGTTCGGCTAGACAATCCGAGTCAACAACTGACTTGGAGAGACCAGCATGAGCGAGAACCTGCTCGAGAACGTCAAGCGCTACTACGGTGAAACCTTATCGGGCAGCGCTGACCTGCGCACGGATGCCTGCTGCACACCGGACGCCCTTCCGCCCAAGATGAAGCGCCTTCTTGCCGACATCCATCCGGAGGTCAGTGAGCGTTACTATGGCTGTGGGCTCGTCGCGCCCGATCTGCTGTCAGGTTTGCGTGTGCTCGATCTGGGCTGCGGCGCTGGCCGAGACGTCTATCTGCTCTCCCGGCTCGTCGGTGAGGATGGCGAGGTGGTCGGTGTCGATATGACTGCGGAGCAGCTCGCCGTGGCGGAACGCCATCTCGATCATCATCGAGAGCGCTACGGCTACCAAGGCTCCAATGTGCGCTTCATCCATGGGGAGATCGAGCACCTCGAGCGTCTCGGATTGGAGCCGAGCAGCTTCGATCTGATCGTGTCGAACTGTGTAATCAATCTGTCACCAGACAAGCCGGCTGTGCTCGCCCAAGCGCACGCGCTACTGCGCAATGGCGGCGAGCTCTATTTCTCTGATGTCTACGCGGACCGGCGCTTGCCACAAGCACTGATACAGGACCCGGTGTTGCATGGCGAATGTCTAGCAGGCGCGCTGTACTGGAACGACTTCTTGCAGCTTGCCCGCAACGCAGGCTTTGCCGATCCGCGCTTGGTCGAGGATCGGCCGCTGGCGATCGCGGATGCGGCGATTCAAGCGCGTCTTGACCCAGCGCGCTTTTTCTCCGCCACCTATCGGTTGTTCAAGCTCGACGGCCTAGAGCCGGACGCCGAGGACTACGGCCAAGCGGTCACCTATCGCGGCACCCTCCCCGACCACGCCGCCAGCTGGTCCTTGGACAAGCATCACCGGTTTGTGCTTGGCAAGGTTCAGCCAGTCTGCGGCAATACCTGGCACATGCTCCATGAGACACGCTTCGCCTCCCACTTCGATTTCTTTGGCGATGGCGAACGCCATCTCGGCTTGTTCGAGGATGGCGGCAGCGGCATTCCGTTCGATACAGAGCTCGGACGCCTGCCGGACTCAAGTCGCGCCAGTTACTGTTGACACGTCCCAGCGATGCCCGGAAGTGTGCTTGCGGGCCAGGCACCTGGGAGTGTGAATGTCGTCACAGAATGGACCTGAACAACCTCGAGTTTCCCGTCTTTTGCGCCATCAGGCATCCTGAATCTGCCTCTCGCTGCCGATAACAGAGGTAACAGCTAGAGGAGAACTGCAATGTACGACGACCAGACGCAACTTCAGATCGAGACACAAGCCCTTAGCCCGGAACCAGATTGCAGCGAGCACTCACGGCGGATGCGGGGTGCACTGACGAGCCTGGCGCTGCGCCACGAGAACGCGCTCTTTGCCGAAACGCGCGGCATCAGTCAAGGCAATCGTGCGACGGGTTGGCGGCCTGGCTACCTCAATCAGGCGACTGGCGAGTTCGAGCTGTCGCGGTTTAGCGATGGCAGACCGGCCCCGATCCATGTGCTTGACGGCCTTCCGGAGGCTTGGGTGCAATGTCGCGATGCCGAGGGCCGTGTGTTAGCCGCCGAGCCTGAGATCGTCTCCGGTTTCATTCGCGCTGGCCGCTTCTACACCCGCGAGCAAGCAGCACGCGCAGCGGCGCACTGAGCAGTCCCTTGCCGTTGATCCGAAACTGGTGGGATGACGCATTTGGGCCACGCGACATAGGCTGCTCACACGGCATCAATGGCTTCACGCAGGCTCAAGACAGGCTGGATTGTTAGGCCATCGATGCCGCCTTTGGGGACGTTGGCCTTGGGTACGACGGCCTGCTTGAAGCCGTGCTTGACCGCCTCGCGCAGCCGGTCTGGTCCATTGGGCACGGGCCGGATCTCACCGGACAGGCCGACCTCGCCGAAGACGGCGAGATCGACCGGCAAGGCCCGATCGCGGAAGCTCGACAGCACTGCGAACAGCACCGCCAGATCGGCAGCGGTCTCGGTCACGCGCACGCCACCGACGACGTTCGTGAACACGTCTTGATCGAACATCGCAATGCCGCCGTGGCGATGCAGCACCGCTAGCAGCATCGCCAAGCGGTTCTGTTCCAAGCCCACCGCGAGCCGGCGCGGATTGGTCAACGGGCTTTGGTCGACCAACGCCTGCACCTCGACCAACATCGGCCGTGTCCCCTCGCGGGTCACCAGCACGACCGATCCGGGGGCTGGCTCCGAGTGACGTGAGAGAAAGATCGCCGATGGATTCGAGACCTGACGCAGCCCGCGATCGGTCATCGCGAAGACGCCAAGCTCATTGACGGCGCCGAAACGGTTCTTGACCGCACGCACCAATCGATGGGCACTGCCGGATTCGCCCTCGAAATAGAGCACGGTATCGACCATGTGCTCGAGCACTCGCGGCCCAGCGAGCGCACCCTCCTTGGTGACATGTCCGACCAAAAACACCGTGGTGTCAGTGAGCTTGGCGTAGCGCACGAGCTGGGCTGCGGTCTCGCGCACCTGCGAGACTGAGCCTGGCGCCGAGGTCAGGGCCTCGGTATACAGGGTTTGGATCGAGTCGATCACCAGCACCCTGGGTGCCTCGGCCCCGGTGGTGGCCAGGATCTGCTCGATGCTGGTCTCGGCGAGCAGATTGAGGCAACCGGGCTGCAGTCCCAGCCGTTGTGCCCGCAGACTAACCTGCTGCGGCGACTCTTCGCCCGTGACATAGAGCACCGAGCCTTTGCTCGATGCGAAGGCAGGATTGGCGTCGATTGCGGCGCTGGCTTGCAAGAGCAGCGTCGACTTGCCGATGCCCGGATCACCGCCAATCAGTATCACGGAGCCCTGCACCAGTCCACCGCCGAGAACGCGGTCGAGCTCGGCAATGCCGGTTGGGGTGCGGACCTCCTGTTCCGGGGCGATCTCGGCGAGCCGGTGGATCGCGCTCAGATCCGCGCGTGCAGACTTGCCAGCGGCGCCAGCATAACCGCTCCCACCCGGCCGAGTCGCGGCCTTGGGCGGCAGCGACACCTGTTCGATGCTATTCCAAGCCCCACAGTCTGCGCAGCGCCCACTCCACTTGGGCGACTGGGCGCCGCAGCTATTGCAGACGTAGACGCTGCGTCCCTTGCCGGTCGTTGGGCTCACGATCGCGGCTCCTGGGTGTGGGCCTGCATGGCACCGTCGTCATGAACCATTCTCACCCGCGATGAAAGCCGACAGAGCAGCTCGTAGTTGATGGTGCCGACCTGCTCGGCGACCTCTTCTACCGCCAATCCCTGCCCCCAGAGCAGCACCGGGTCGCCAACCGCGGCATCCGGCACCTGCCGCAGATCGACGCTGATCATGTCCATGGAGACACGTCCGAGCAAGGCAGCCCGCTGACCGCGGATCAGCACTGGCGTACCTGTCGGCGCATGGCGCGGATAGCCGTCACCGTAGCCAATGGCGACGACGCCGACACGCATGGCCTCTGGGCAGCGATAGGTGCTGCCGTAGCCGATCAGCGTCCCAGCCGCCATCTCACGCACGGCGATGAGTTGGCTCGAGAGCGTCATCACCGGGCGCAGATCCAGCGCCTTCGCGGAGCGGTTGAGCAAGGGCGACCCACCGTAGAGCATGATCCCAGGACGCACCCAATCGCTGCGCGCGGCCGGATGCGCCAGCACGCCGGCCGAGTTGCCGATCGACACCGGCAGACCAAAGCGCTCCGCAAGCGCCCTCGCCTGCTCGCATTGCTCCCCGGTCATTGGATGCGTGGGATCATCGGCATTGGCTAGGTGGGTCATGATCCCTGCCAGCTCCAGCAGCGGCGCCGACGGTGCCTGTGCCGATGCCAGCGCGCGCACCCGTTCGATGAGCGCAATCGCCTCAGCCTGATGGAGACCCAACCGCCCCATTCCCGTGTCCAGCTTGAGCCAGACGCGCTGCGGCGTCGGTTGAGGGTTGGTCTGCAGCTGGCTCAGGATCAGGTCGAGATGCCAACTTGCATGCACGGTCAGCTCGACTCGCATAGACAGCACCGCGCCGAGCTCGGTCGCGTTGGCCACCCCTTCCATCACCAGGAGCGGCTTGCTGATACCAATCGCGCGCAGCCCGAGCGCCTCTTGCACCCGCGCCACGGCGAAACCGTTCGCGTCTTTCAGCGCGGCAGCACAGTGGCCGATGCCATGCCCGTAGGCATCGGCCTTGATCACCGCCCAGATGCGGCTCTTGGGCGCCGCCGCCCGGCAAACCGCGAGATTATGTCGCAGCGCGCCAAGATCGACTCGAGCGATCGGGCCGACGATCATTGGTAGCCCAGATCGCTGTAAAGGTCGTCGGCCAGGTTCTCGAACTTGGTGAACTGGCCCAGGAATGCGAGCTTAACGGTGCCGATCGGTCCGTTGCGCTGCTTAGCGATGATGATCTCGGCGACCCCTTTGTCCGGGCTGTCCTCGTGATAGACCTCATCGCGGTAGATAAACGCGATCACGTCTGCATCCTGTTCGATGGCGCCACTTTCCCTCAAATCCGACATCACGGGCCGCTTGTTCGGGCGTTGCTCGAGGCTTCGGTTGAGCTGAGACAGGGCAACGACCGGCACGTGAAGCTCCTTCGCCAACGACTTGAGTGATCGCGAGATCGCCGAGATCTCGGTGGCGCGGTTTTCGCCTTCACTCGGCGCCTGCATCAGCTGCAGGTAGTCGATGACGATCATGCCGAGCTCTTTCTCTTCGCGCTTCAGGTCGCGTTGCAGCCGACGCACCCGCGCGCGCAGATCGGTTGGGGAGAGCGCCGGGGTATCGTCGATATACATCGGCGCCTGCGACAGCATGGTCACCGCAGAGGTCAGCCGCGGCCAGTCTTCGTCGGTCAGCTTACCGGTGCGCACCCGATGCTGATCGATCTGACCCAACGATGACATCATGCGCATCGCCAGCGCGTCGCCCGGCATCTCCATGCTGAACACGGCTACGCCTTTTCCCGTCTTGATCGCGACGTTTTCGGCGATGTTCATCGCAAAACTCGTCTTTCCCATCGACGGTCTCCCCGCGCAGATGATCAGGTCAGCGGGCTGCAGGCCTGAGGTCTTCATGTCGAAGTCGATGAAGCCGGTTGGAAGGCCGGTGATGGGCTCGTCGCGATGATAGAGCTCATCGATCTTGTTGACCGCGATGGTCAGCAGGTCTTCGATCGACTTGAAGCCGCCGCCGCGAGTGAGCTGCTCGGCGATCTCGAACACCTTTGCCTCGGCGGCGTCGAGGATCTCGGCCTCACTGCGACCCTTGGTGTCGAATGCGAGATCGGCGATGCCGGTGCCGGCCCGGATCAGCTGACGGAGGACTGAGTTGAAGCGGACGATGCGCGCATAGTGCGCGGCGTTTGCCGCCGAGCCGGTGTTGCGATCGATCTCGGCCAGATACGCCATACCGCCCATATCATCGAGCAGCTTGCGCTTCTCGAGCGCCTCGGCCAGGGTGATGACGTCGAATGGGTGATCCTGCTCGGCCAGGATGTGGATGGCGCGAAAGATCAGCTGATGCTCTTGGCGGTAGAAATCGGTCTCACGCACCTTGTCCGCGACCTGCTCCCAGACGCTGTTCTCGAGCATCAGGGCACCGAGCAACGACTGTTCGGCCTGCAGGTTATGCGGAGGCACCCGCATCCCCGGCATCGCCTCAGCCATCTCCGAGAGCGCATCGGTTGGTGAGCCTGAGGGCTCGATGCCGAAGTCGTCCGGTAGCGCCGGTGGCGGGCCTTCCATGGCGTCTGGTTCAGGGTCCTCAGGATTCGATGGGCGTTTGCTCAAAGCGGCAGTCTCGTGCGTCGACGGCGGAGCCATCGTTCTCACTGCCCATTCTCTGTGCTTGCGCAGCGTTGAGCAATCCGGGGTGCGCTTCGGGGGTCATGAGATCTTGGGCCTCAAGCGCGCCGGTCTTGCCTCAAACCCACTGGAGCGCAACGGCGATGGTCACCCCCGAGTCATCAGGTTGTGCGCTCGGTTGCCCGTATCCAACAAGCGTTGCTTGGACTCTCCCCGAGGGAGGCAGCGTTATCGACTTTTAATCTATTTTTCATCCACTTGAGGATGACATCTCTCAAATCACTAGAATTCATACTTGGAACTTAAAGCAGTTTCTCAATAGCGTTGACTAACTTCTTGCTCTCAGGGGAGGTGATGCTAGAGAAGTAGTCGACGACCTGACCATCTCGATCGATCAGATACTTATAGAAATTCCATTTGGGATAGGCGCCGGTTTGTGCGGCAAGGTACTGATAAAGCGGGTCGGCCTTTCCTCTCTTGACATGCATCTTCTCGAACATTGGAAACTCGACCGAGTAGGTCAGCCGGCAAAACTGTTGGATCTGCTCCTCGCTGCCTGGCTCCTGGTTGCCAAAGTCGTTTGACGGGAACCCCAGCACCACGAGGCCCCGGTCCTTGTACTTGTCGTAGAGCGCTTCGAGCCCTTCGTACTGACCGGTGAAACCGCACTTGCTAGCGGTGTTGACCATCAGCACCACCTTGCCCTGATAGGCCTCGCATAGCTTGACCGTCTCATCACCAGCAAGACGGCGAAGCTCAAAATCGAGCGCAGGGCCGCAGTTGGCCGTTGCATTTGCGGACATGATGAATCCTCCAAGGAGCGTGATTAGGGTGAGCAGTCGCATCAGCGAGCCTCGTCTGTAGGTTGTACAAAGTATCGACAGATGCAAGATGGGAAGCATGGCTGCGAACACAATGGCCTACCGGAATTCCTGTTAGATCGCTGACCAGACCTCGCAGCTTCAAGATCTCACCTCAACGAGGGACGAGGTTCAAATGATCGAACGAGGCCACAGCTAGGAAAGTCAAAGATGAACAATCGCTGTACAAGGTTTGAAACGGCCTTTCCGGGACCAACTAGGCAGGATTGCAACATCAGAAACGAGGTATCTATCGATGGTTGATTGGATCGAAGGTCGCGTCACGGGCAAGCGCCACTGGTCGCAAGCGCTCTACAGCTTGCAGATCGACGCACCGCTGGAGGCCTTTCAAGCTGGGCAGTACATTAAGGTTGCCCTCGACCTGGATGGCGAGCGTGTCGGTCGGCCCTACTCGCTCGTCAACGCGCCGCAGGAGCAGCCGCTCGAGATCTACTTCAACGAGATCCCGGAGGGGCCCCTGACACCGAAGCTCTCCGATCTTGAGATCGGGGATCGCATCTGGGTATCGGCCAAGGCAAGTGGCGTGTTCACAATGGACAACGTTGTCTCGCGCCGGCATCTGTGGATGCTCGCAACCGGCACCGCGCTCGGCGTTTTTCTATCGATCCTTAAGACCGCCGAGCCCTGGGAGCGTTTCGAGCGCGTCATCCTGGTTCATGGTGCGCGCAACGCGGGTGAGCTGGCTTATGGCGAAACCATCGCCGAGCTGCAGGCTCAACACGAGCAGGCCTTTACCTTCATCACCGCCCTGACTCGCGACTCGAGCGAGACCTCGCTGCAGGGTCGCATCACGAATCTGCTCGAGAACGGCGTGCTTGAGGACACAGCAGGTGCCAAGATCAATTCCGACGACAGCCATCTGATGCTCTGTGGCAATTCCGAGATGATCAAGGACGTCCGTGCATGGCTCGAGGCCCATGGGCTGCACCGGCACAAGCGTCACGAGCCTGGTCACTACACCACCGAGCAGTACCACTGAGCTGGGCCAGGGCAAACGCTGAGCGCCCGCTGACTCGGACCGCCAAGCTGGAATCCGAACCTGACCCAGTCGATGACGGTGCTAAACAATCTGGTGGCCGCGTCGCTCGACCTGTCAGCGCTACCAGGTCGGCGGGCGAAGATCGATCGCGTTGCCGATCTGCTGCGCAACAGCAATCCGGCCGACATCGCTGTGGTCGCGCGCTGGATGACCGGCGAGCCGGCCCGCACCGCGCTTGGCATTGGCCCAGCGCAGGTCTCGGCAGCTCGGGCGAGGGCGACGTCAGTTGCCGTAGCACAGCTCGGCGTTGCCGAGGTGCACTCGGAGCTACAGCTCATCGCAAGACTGCAGGGCGCCGGGAGTAAGGCACAGCGAACCGAACAGCTAGTCCGACTCTTCGCCAAGGCCACGGAGCAAGAACAGCTTTTTCTTTCGCACCTGCTTCTCGGAGAGCTGCGGCAGGGCGCCCTCGTCGGGCTGATGATCGAGGCGATCGCGGTCGCGTTTGAACTGCCGCTAGCCGCAGTGCAGAGGGCTCAGATGCTGACCGGGGATATCGGTCGCGTGGCAGCTGTGGCACGAGCCGACGGACGCACCGGAATCGACGCGATCCAGTTACAGTTATTCAACCCGGTACAGCCGATGCTGGCCCAGCCGGCGACTGACCTTGAGCAGGCGTTGACGACGCTCAAGGCACCCGTGCTCGAGTACAAGCTCGACGGCGCACGGGTACAGGTCCACAAGCGCGACGCCGAGGTTCGCGTCTTCAGCCGGCAAGGCAACGACGTCTCCGGCGCCGTGCCGGAGCTCGTCGAGCAGATTGCTGCGCTTCCTGTTTCCGACCTCGTGCTCGATGGCGAAACCCTAACGTTTTATGACGACGGCCGCCCGCGTCCGTTTCAAACGACCATGCGACGCTTCGGCAGGCGTCGCGACGATAGCGACCTGCGCCGACAGCTGCCCATTCGGAGCTTCTTCTTCGATTGTCTTCGTATCGCCGGCGAGACCTTGATTGACGCGAACACCCTGACCCGTCAAGCAGCCTTAGCCGAGGCGCTACCGGCCGCACACATCGTACCGCGTTTGACCGCCGGTTCCCTGGCGCAAGCAGAAGACTTCCTCAGCCAAGCCCTAGCGACTGGACATGAGGGGTTGATGGCAAAGTCTCCCGAAGCGCCATACGCCGCCGGCGGGCGCGGCAATCACTGGCTGAAGCTCAAGCAAGCGCACAGTCTCGACCTCGTGGTGCTGGCCGCAGAATGGGGTAGCGGACGACGTCAGGGTTGGCTCTCTAACCTACATCTCGGAGCGCGGACCGATGATGCGTTCGTGATGCTTGGCAAGACCTTCAAGGGGCTGACGGATCAACTGCTCGCCTGGCAGACCGAGCAGCTCCTCGCGCGTGAGATCGGCCGCGATGGCATGGTGGTCCATGTCCGTCCCGAGCTCGTGGTCGAGATCGCGTTCAACGAGCTGCAGCGCAGTCGCCAATATCCAGCCGGCCTCGGGCTGCGCTTCGCGCGTGTGAAGCGCTATCGACCGGATAAGCCCCCGGCGGAGGCCGACCACCTCGACCAGGTCACTGCGCTCTTTGCGCGTCAGATTGCCTATCAAGAGCGGCGCACGGAGGACGGATGACAGCCAGTAGCGATCACCCCGGGGTTCGTTGCCTCAGGCTGGTGCTAGGCGACCAGCTTAACCGGCAGGCGCCGGTGCTGAGGGACCTGGACCCCGCTCAAGACCTGATCTGGCTCTGCGAGGCAGCCCATGAGGCGACCCAGGTGCCCTCGCACAAGGCGCGCATCGTGCTCTTCCTGTCGGCGATGCGTCACTTTGCGGAGTCGCTTCGGTCGGAGGGTCTACCCGTCCGGTATCTGACCCTAGATGCTCATGATGAGAGCAGGCTCGAGTCGGCCCTCGAAGCAGATCTGGTTGCGCTCAAGCCGAGGCACGTTTGCGTCACCCGTCCTGGTGAGTACCGGCTGCTTCAAGCACTGCGCGCTGTCTGTGAACGCCAAGCCGTGCCGTTTGAAGTGCTCGTCGACGACCATTTCCTCTGTACTCAAGCGGATTTTGAGGATTGGGCCCATGGACGCAAGACGCTACGCCTGGAGCACTTCTATCGCTGGCTGCGCAAGCGCGATCGCGTGCTCATGGATGGTCAAGCGCCCATCGGCGGTGCCTGGAACTTCGACAAATCCAATCGTAAGCCCTTCGGTAAGCAAGGCCCCGGGCTGTTATCGCCTCCTCTCTCTTTCAAGCCGGACGCAATCACAAGCGCAGTCATCGATCTGGTGGCAGCGCGATTTCCAGAAGCCCCAGGTCGCTTGGACGCGTTCGACTGGCCGGTGACCCACGACCAGGCTGAGGCCGCGCTCGATGACTTCATCAGCTGTCGCTTAGCAGCCTTTGGGCCCTTCCAAGATGCCCTCTGGAGTGGCGAGCCTTATCTCTACCACGCCCGGCTCTCCGCTGCGCTGAATCTCAAGCTGCTCGATCCACGACAGGTCATCGACCGCGCGGTGGCGGCCTATCATGCCGGCCATGCGCCGATCGAATCGGTCGAAGGATTCGTACGCCAGGTGCTCGGCTGGCGCGAATACGTCTGCGGGCTCTATTGGCGCGAGATGCCCGAATACCTGGAGCAGAACGCCTTGGCGGCCGAGCGACCACTTCCCGGCTTCTACTGGACCGGCGAGACCGAGGCCGCCTGCCTGCGTGAGACCATCGAGCAGGTCCTTGAGCACGGCTATGCGCACCATATCCAGCGACTCATGGTCACAGGTCTTTATGCCTTGCTGCTCGGCGTGAAACCGTCGGCCGTCCATCGCTGGTATCTGGCGATGTTCGTCGATGCCGTTGAATGGGTGGAGGCGCCAAACACGCTTGGCATGAGTCAGTTCGCCGACGGCGGGCTGCTCGCCTCCAAGCCTTATGTGGCGAGCGGTGCCTATATCCAACGCATGAGCAATTACTGCAGCCGATGTCGTTTCGACCCGAAACAGCCGGCTGGTGAGCATGCCTGTCCGTTTACGACCCTGTTCTGGGATTTCCTAGCGCGCCATAAGACTCGCTTCGCGCGCCATCCACGCACGGCGCTGATGTGGAGGAATCTGGAGCGCATCGACCCAGACCGGCTGGCGGCCATCCGGGATCATGCCGACACCTTGCGCCGCCAGGGTTGACCGGCCGAGCCCTCTTCGCTGGAGAATCGATTGAACACAGATGTCATCATCGTTGGTGCGGGCCTGAGCGGCTTGGCCTGTGCACGCGCATTACAGGACGCAGGCGTCAGCTGCCGCGTCCTGGAGGCCAGCGACCGCGTTGGTGGTCGCATTGCGACCGACCAGGTGGACGGCTTCCAGCTCGACCGCGGATTTCAGGTGTTGCAGACTTGGTACCCTGAGGCCCAGCGGCAACTCGACTACGCTGCGCTCGACCTGCAGCCTTTCTATCCGGGCGCCCAGGTTCGCATCGGCGACCGATTTCATCGCGTGAGCGATGTTTGGCGACACCCCGAGCGACTTCCCGAGATGGTCCTGTCCCCTGTCGGCACCTTGACCGACAAGCTGCGACTGCTACGACTGCGCCAGCGCGCAATCCAGGGCGATCTCCAATCCCTCTACGCGCGTCCTGAGACCTCAGCGCCGGCGCTGTTTCGTGACCTTGGCTTCTCCGAGCGGATCATTCAGCGCTTCTTCAAGCCCTTCTTCGCGGGTGTGTTCTTCGAGCCGGACCTGAACGTCTCGAGCCGGGCCTTCGAGTTTGTGTTCCGAGCCTTTGCCCTTGGCGATACGGCCCTCCCGGCTGCAGGTATGGAGCAGATCCCGCGACAGCTTGCGCGCCAATTGCCGCCAGAGGTGATTGAGCTGGGATGTCGGGTTGAGCGTCTGATCGGCACGGAGTCCAGATCGGGTTCCGATCGCAACGGGGCTGCGGGTGTCGATTCGGGCGTTGTCTTAAGCGATGGCCTCGCCGTCCGTGCCAAGGCCGTTGTGATTGCAACGGCTGGGCCTGAGGCCGCTCGGCTACTCGGCCAACCGATCCCGGCAACCCGCGGTACCACCTGTTTCTATTTTGCTGCGCCGACCGCGCCAATCCAGGGGCCTTACCTGGTCCTCGACGGCAACGGCGAGGGGCCTATCAACAGCCTGCTGTGCCCCAGCAACCTATCCGCGGCCTATGCTCCGCCCGGTCAAGCGCTGATCACGGTCAACTGCTTTGGTGACGAGCATGATCCAGATCAGCTCGGAGCGCTGGTGCAACGACAGCTTCGCACCTGGTTCGGCGCTGCTGTCGACAGATGGCGACAGCTAGCGGTCTACCGACTCAAAGACGCGCTCCCTGTTCAGGCACCGCCGGTCACTGCACCGCCTGAGGATCATAGCCTCGGGGCAATCGGCGACAAGCGATGGGTTTGCGGCGAGCTTATGACGCCACCGTCGATCCATTGGGCGCTCGCTAGCGGCCGACTCGTGGGGGAGTCCGTTGCTCGCCGGCTGCAGAGCGCTCCTGCTTGAGGATGCCGACAGAGGCTCGGCGATCCATCGCGACGATCGGCATCGACGGTTGCCGCGGCGGCTGGGTCTGGATTGGTGATCTCGGTGAAGGCTGGCGCGGTTCGGTGGTCTCCGAGTTGGAGCAGCTCGTGCCGATCTTGGCCAACGCAGCATTGGCACTCATCGATATGCCGATCGGTCTCCTTCAAGGTGGCGCGCGCGAACGTCAGTGCGATCAGCAAGCGCGCTCGCTGCTTGGCCGGCCGCGCGCTAGCAGCGTATTTCGGGTGCCCTGTCGACCCGCCCTTGAGGCCGTTGATCAGGGCTATGCGGCGGCTTGCGCAATTAATCGTCAGGAAACCGGCGTTGGGCTCTCGCTGCAGACCTTTAACATCATGCCCAAGATCCTGGAGCTTGATCGGTTGCTGCAGCGTCATCCGCCTCTGCGGGGTCGCCTCCGCGAAAGCCATCCCGAGCTCTGCCTGTTCGGCCTGAACCAAGGACGCTCGATGCGGCTCAACAAGCGAACTGCGGCCGGCCAACGCGAGCGACAACAGCTCTTGCGCCGGTGGTCACCGCAGATCGAGGCGATCATTGCCGAACTGGTCGCGCAGTATCCACGGCGCACCATCGCTGTTGATGACGTGGTGGATGCGGCAATCTTGGCGCTAGCCGCGCAGCGTATCCAAGGGCTGGGGCAGGCCCGCGAGCTACCCAACAGGCCTGCCCTCGATCCGACCGGTTTGCCGATGGCAATCCTGATGACATCCGACTGACCTCCTTTTCAGTATAAATTTTATGGTTATCAACGCGGTTGCAGCAGCTCGACCAATCGCCTATGTTAGGCGCGCTGAAAAGAACGATGAAGGCCTGGCCCTGATTCTCGGCCAGGACCTTAATCAACCTTCGCTAGAGCGAAGTCCTACCAAAGAGAGAACGGAGCAAGTTTCGATGTCGCTGACGCGTTCGCTTCTCGCCGCGCTGGTTGCGGTTCCACTGGCCTTGTTGGCAATATCCTTGCCCGTCCAGGCCGCTGACGATAACAAGGCCCGCAATGAGGCCCTAGACGACTACGAGCCTGACCTCGAAGCTGGCGAGGTCATGTTCCGCCAATGCGCGCTTTGCCATGGTCAACACGGCCAAGGCATTCTCGGGGGCAAATATCCACGTCTCGCCGGCCTCCCCGAGTACTACCTTGTGAATGCGCTGCGCGATTATCAGACGGGTGAACGTGGCTACGACGCAATGCTTGTCGTTGGTGGCCTGAAGACGGCAGATGACGAAGACCTGTTGGATCTTGCCGGTTATATCTCCGATATTGATATCGATCTCGATGTGCCGGGCCCGGAAGAAGGGAGCGCTCGATCCGGCCGCCGGCTCTACAAATATGATTGCAAGACCTGTCACGGACGGAAAGCCCAAGGCAAGTCGCGCAAGGATTCACCGCCATTGCGTGGTCA
>NZ_JBUDPI010000380.1:0-3335 GCF_054919635.1 Halochromatium sp.
GGGAGGCGATGCTGATCCCGATGTTCATCATCATCGGGGTCTGGGGCGGGCCGAATCGCGTCTACGCGACCATCAAGTTCTTCCTCTACACCTTCTTCGGCTCGGTGTTCATGCTGGTCGCGCTGATCTATCTCTACTTCCAGACCGGCAGCTTCGACATCCTTGGCTTCCATGCCGCGCCGCTGGGTCTCACCGCGCAGATCCTGATCTTCATCGCCTTCCTTTTGGCGTTTGCGGTCAAGGTGCCGATGTTCCCGGTGCACACCTGGCTGCCTGATGCACACGTCGAGGCGCCGACCGGTGGCTCGGTGATCCTGGCGGCGATCATGCTGAAGATCGGCGGCTATGGGTTCCTTCGCTTCAGCCTGCCGATCGCGCCCGACGCGAGCGCCCAGCTCGACTGGCTGATCATCGCCATGTCGCTGATCGCGGTGATCTACATTGGTCTGGTCGCGCTGGTGCAGCAGGACATGAAGAAGCTGATCGCCTATTCCTCGATCGCGCACATGGGCTTCGTGACCCTGGGCTTCTTCATCGTCTTTGCGATCTTCCAGCGCGCCGAGACCGCGGGTGCCGTGATGGGCATTGAAGGCGGCATGGTGCAGATGATCTCGCACGGATTCATCTCGGGTGCGCTCTTCCTCTGCGTCGGCGTCCTCTACGACCGGATGCACACCCGTGAGATCTCGGCCTATGGCGGCGTGATCAATCGTATGCCCTGGTTTGGTGCCTTCGTTGTGTTCTTTGCGATGGCCAACGCCGGTCTTCCAGGCACCTCCGGGTTTGTCGGCGAGTTCATGGTGATCCTCGCCGCCTTCCGGGCTGATTTCTGGTTCGCCTTCCTGGCCGCGACCACGCTGGTGCTGGCCGCCGCGTTCACCCTCTGGCTGGTCAAGCGAGTGATCTTTGGTGACATCGCGAACGACAATGTCGCTGCACTCAAGGATTTGAATCCGCGCGAGACCTTGAACCTGGGCGTGCTCGCCGCTGCAACGCTGGCCATCGGCATCTGGCCGAAGCCATTGATCGATGTGATGGAGCCGACGATCGAGAACCTGGTGCAACAGATCCAGGTCAGCAAGCTACCCGAGGGGTCCGACCTGCTGACCCCGCCGATTGCCCGCATCCAGCCCTAAGGGACCTCTGTCATGACGACGCTAACGCCCTCGATTTCTGCCTCGCTGATGGCGATCTTGCCGGAGCTGGTGATCCTGGTCACCGCCTGCACGGTGCTACTCACCGACCTCTACACGCGCGCTGATCAGAAAGAGAGCAACCATACCCTGACGCTGCTTGGACTGCTGGCCGCGCTGTTCGCGGTCGGCTTCGTCGGCGGCTCGACCCCGACCGCCGCCTTCAGTGAGAGCTTCGTGCGCGATCCGATGAGCGACCTGCTCAAGGGCGCGATCCTGATCGTCTCCTTGCTCACCGTCGTCTATGCCAAGGATTACATGCGCGACCGCGATATGTGGGTCGGCGAATACCATGTGCTGCTGCTATTCGCCGTGCTCGGCATGCTGATCATGGTCTCAGCGAATGGCTTTCTGACCCTTTACCTCGGGCTGGAGCTGCTCTCGCTCTGCCTCTATGCGCTGGTCGCCTTTGATCGCGATTCCAAGGCCGGTGCCGAAGCGGCGATGAAGTACTTCGTGCTTGGTGCCCTTGGCTCAGGGATGCTGCTCTATGGCATCTCGATGCTCTACGGCGCCTCCGGCGGTTTCGCGTTCGCTGATGTCGCGGCAGCCGTCGCCAGCGATGGCGTCAACGACCAGATCGTGGTCTTCGGACTTGTGTTCGCACTGATCGGCATTGCGTTCAAATTCGGCGCAGTACCCTTCCATATGTGGCTGCCCGATGTCTACCAGGGCGCGCCGACGCCGATCGTGCTGTTCCTGTCGAGTGCGCCAAAGATCGCTGCCTTTGCGATGGCGGCGCGCATCCTGATCGAGGCACTGGGCGGCCTGCAGAGCGATTGGGGTGAGATCCTGGTGATCCTCTCGGTCCTGTCGTTGGCGCTCGGCAACGTTGTCGCCATTGCCCAGAAGAACATCAAGCGCATGCTCGCCTACTCGACGATCTCCCATGTCGGCTTCATCTTCCTTGGCCTGCTCGCTGGCACTGAGCAGGGCTACGCATCGGCGATGTTCTACTCGGTGGTCTATGCGCTGATGTCGGCCGGCGCCTTTGGCGTTCTGCTGCTGATCTCGAGCAAGGGCCAGGATGTTCAAGACCTGGACGATCTCAAGGGGCTGTCCGATCGCGATCCCTGGCTGGCGGCGGTGATGGCGCTGATCATGTTCTCGATGGCCGGGGTGCCGCCGATGGTCGGCTTCGTCGCCAAGCTGCTCGTGCTGGAGGCGATCGTCGCCCAAGGGATGGTCTGGCTCGCGATCCTTGCGGTGATCTTCTCGATCATCGGCGCCTTCTACTATCTGCGCGTGGTCAAGATGATCTACTTCGATAAGCCGATCAATGAGGCCTCGGTGGTCACCAACGCCAGCGCGCGTCTCGCGATCACCGTCAACGGCGCTGCGATCCTGCTGCTCGGGATGTACCCCGCGGCCCTGTTCTCGCTCTGCCAGCAGGCGTTTCCGGGCTGAGCCGATTGATCTCGACCATTGATGTATCGGTGAGCTCCATCCGGTATGGACTCGCCATCGCGCTTAGAGGTTCGCGGGACTGTTCGCCGGAAGCGCTCCCGTTCGGTTCAGCACATGCGTTTAGATGAACTTCGCATCAGCCGCATACCCGCCGCCTAAAGCAGCCTGCGGACCAACTTGAAGGTCTCCACCGAACGAGCAAGGACGCTCAACTTTGTCTCACGTCACACGCGCCGACCCCGACCACCCAGCAGTCTGGAACGATGGCACGACTCGGCATCCGTGTGCTCGGTGCGAATCGACCCGGATAATCCCAATCCACCACCCGCGCCACCTGCACCTAAACGAGGTCCACAAGGAGCAGATGGAGTGCATCGACGACTTGGCCGAACTGCCAGTCGTGCCATCTGCCCTGGCTCGATGTTTCCCAAAAATAGCCCGTGATTGGGTCCGACGACGTCGCTTCAGTGAGCTCGGCTTCAGTGCGTCTAAGAACCATTCCACGGGGCAACATACCAGCAAAGCGCCTTCGCCCGAATTTGCTTAGCAACCAGAAGTTCCCGGTACTGCTCCCATCGGGACAGCGATCCGTTTTCGCGTCTTTGGCAAGTTCTTCGATCGACACCGCTTGACATATTCAGATTTCTGCGGATAGGCTCCCTGTGGATTCTAGCACCATGAGCAACGGTGTCCGGCTGCAAAACCAATGGGTTCAAGTTTTATCGACAGTAGAGC
>NZ_JBUDPI010000381.1:0-3331 GCF_054919635.1 Halochromatium sp.
CTTATGGACATGAACGCCTCGAGCACCGTTGGGCGCAGGCGTTGGGCGCTTTGCCTGGCGCGCGCTGGCCGCTGCCGCGCTTCGGCGCGAGCGACTGTCGCTGTCCGGCGCATCTGGTCGCGCTTCCCGAGCCGCCAAGTCAAGAACACCTGCAGCAGACCTTTGGCGCAGGCGAGTGGCTGGAATGAACCGCCCTTTGGTCCCAGCAGCCGGCAGCCCACGGAACGCGAACCCCATCGGGCCTGCTACCCTGCATCTGATCCTGATCTGAGCGAGATCCTCGATCCCGAGGGCTATGCTCAGCGCTATGCAGGGACAAGGCCCCGCGCTGATCACCAACCCGCTGCCAACCAGCACCCATTCAACCTCCATGACGATCCTGTTCTCGATCATCGAATCCCCCAGCCATCCCCGGCTCGAAGCGCTCTATCAGCGCTTGGGGATCACTCAGATCAAGCTGCCCTCGCAGCGCAAGGCCCTGCAGGCGCTTAAACGCAGCGCGCCGGACTGGGTAGTGGCCGAATTCTTCTACGGCTTTCGCAACAACTACGCCGGCGCCAATGTCTGCAACCTTGATGTGTTCCTCGCCAGCCTGGGCAAGCAGGCGCCCGAGGCACGGGTCATCGTCCTGGTCAGCAAAGAGCAGGCCCAGTATGTCCCGCTGCTGGCCGAGCGGTTTCCACTGCATGCGGTCTTGACCCTGCCCGTGACTGAGGCGGATGTCGAAGCCGTCCTGCCTGCTGATGCGGCCTCCCGATGACAGACAGTGACCAACAGGCCGCAGCCGCCCGCCAAGCGCTCGCCGGTTGCTTCCACGCTATGCTCTCGAGCCATTCCCTGGAACTGGTCGGCTATCCGTTCGGCTCGGTCGTACCCTACGTCCTTGACAGTCGCCTACAGCGGCTACTGTTATAGCCGTTACCCATGATTGGCTGATCGGGGTGCATCATTGTCTTCCCCTTGCCTGGCGATGTGACGCCCAGGCCTTCGTTTCTCGCTCGGACGATGCCGATGCAACGCGATCTCAACCTGGTGCGTCTGTCGCACGATCATCAAGCCGGCTTGGTGCTCGCGAAGCGGGCGCGTTAACTGGCGACGATCGCGGACCCCGAGCGCCGCGTCGCTTGGGCCGCACTCAAGACCCGCTTTGCCGATGAGCTCGAACCGCACTTTCAGCTCGAGGAGCGTGGCCTGCTTCCCGCCTTGCGCGTCGCCGGCCAGGCTGCGTTGGTCGAGCAGACCCTGAACGAGCACGCCGAGCTCCGGGCGTTGATCGTCAGTGAGACCATTGATGCCCCGGCGCGCTTCGGTGAGGCCTTGCATGCATAACGGCGAACTGACTGTCGCGCCGGTCCGCATCACCCCACATCAAGGCAAGCGGTCCTGCGAGGTCAGCGAGCCGACGACAAAGGCGAGGTTCACCGCGCCGATCAGCGTCGCTGCATGCGCCTCTGCTTGCGCCTGGCGCGCATCGAGCAGCGCGGTGTCGGCTTCAGTCGCGGCATCGACGGTGCCGACGCCATTGCGGTAGGCCGCTAAGGCGGCATCATAGGTGGTCGCAGCGGCCTCGACGAGGGCGGTGGCGGCGCGGTGTGATACGAGCGCGGTGCGCAGCGCATTGCGAGCAGCAACGATTTCGGTCACCGCAGCGGTCTGCACCCGTTGAAACTCATCGGCGGCCATCTCGGCTTGGGACTCGGCTTCTCTGACCTGAGCCTCCCGCAGACCGGCATCGTAGAGTGGCAAAGTGACACCGAGCAGCAGACCGTTGCCCGAGCCCTGCTGGCCGATGGTGGGTAGACCGGACACATCGAATCCCCCCGTGCCTGCAGCGAGGTTGCCGGCGGCATAGAGCTTGGGCAGATAGCCGGCCTGCGCGGCTTTAACCCCAGCCTTGCTGGCCTGCAGCGCCGCGTAGCTCGCCGCAACGTCGGGCCGCTGCGAAAGCGCGCGTCGGATCATTGCATCAAGTGGCGCAGAGGCCGGCTCCGGAAGCGGTCGGCTGGCCGCGCTCATCGCATCGACCTGCAACTTGGCAGTCACGCCCACGGCGGCGAGCAGGTTCTGGTAGGCATCGCGTTCTTGCCCGTCCGCCTGGACTCGACGTAACTCGGCCTGCGCCACGGCTTGGCGCGCCTGTGCGGTCTCCACACTGGTGGCGAGCCCCTGGGAATGGCGCGCTTCGACGGCGGCCCGGACCGCTTCGGCATTGCGCAATGCGGTTTCGGCAAAGCGGCGTCGCTGGATCGCTGCGCCATAGAGGTAATAGGCCTGCGAGACCTCGAAAATCAGCGTTTGATGCCTGCCGTTGAACAGCACGTTGGCCGCGATCGCCGTGTGCCTGGCCGCTGTCGCGAGCGCCTGACGCTGGCCGAAGTCAAACAGCAACCACTGCAGCGCGAGAATCCCGAGGGTGCCCTGTTCCGTGGTGTCGACACTGAGGCTTTCGCCCAGCACCTCCGGCAGCGGCGTCGTCAACTCTTGAGACCCACCGACCACCGTCGCGGTGATGACGGGCAGATAGGTCGCCTCCACCATACCGACCGCCAGCGCTGCCTGCCGTGCCCGCTGCCACGCGGCTCTGGTCGCCGGGTTCGTCCGTTGTGCGAGATCGATCAGCTCAGGCAAGCGATAGGTGCGGTCCAGATCGACCCCCTCGGTCAACGGGAGCTGCGCGCGCGCTAAATCCGCGGGGATGCTGAAATGTGCAGTCGCGTCCTCTCGTGTTGGCTGATGAGTGCGCGCGCGACTCCACAGGCCTGTCTCCTCGTCGCCCCGAGGTATCCAGGGCTGGTCGGGTGAAGGCGAGGTCATGTGCTCCGCGTTGGATGCGCAGCCAGTCAGCATCAGAACTAGCACCAGCGGCAGAGCGACCGTCAAAACCAGGGCTGCAGCGCGCAATGAGGCGCCAGCGCGGAGCAACCAAGCATGGCCGTCCGTCATCCCGCGGCTCCCTGGAGTTGGTCGAGTTGACGGCTGAAGGGGCCGGCGAACCGCGCTGGATCGGCATGCAGCATCGGAGACGACGCAGGACCGCGGCTGGGGTCTAAGTCGGAGCCGCAGCCGGGGGCGTCGGGCCCGGGTTCTCCGGCGGGTCCGTGAAAGCGTTCGGCAAGGCAGTCGAGCTGCTCGGCGGTTTGCGTGAGGTCGGCGTCGCGGTTCAGCCAGATCGAACGATTGAGCGCCTCGATCTCGGCGACCGCGCCATGCAGCGCCGCCTCGCTCGCGGGCGTCGGCCTCAGCGCGCGAGGCTCGAAGGGCAGCAGGCGCAACACCTCCTCGGCCTTGCCGACCAGCGATTCGACCGCGGCGGCGCTGCTCACGGCGTTCG
>NZ_JBUDPI010000382.1:0-3318 GCF_054919635.1 Halochromatium sp.
AGCATGGCCAAGGTGTCGCGATCGATGTGATCAACGGCCTGTTCAAGGTCGCTGGCGCAACTAGCGACTTGCGCTTGGTCCTTACGGACAGCTTGGTGTAGCGTCCGATGACGGTAATGCACTTTCGGGACTTTTTTCTGCACATACTTGATAATGAGTTGAATAAGCTTGCGCTTTGTCGGCGGGAAAAAATCAACGACACTAGCGACAATAATGGTATCTAAGCTTTGAATCGTCTGGGATGAGATGCGATCGGCAAAAAGATCGATCAGGATCAGGACGCTTGCTTCGGCGTCCTTTATCTGAGCTTCGGTTTCGTAGGGCGTGTACAGCGGATTGATGTTCACCAAGACACAGGCTGCCTTGAGTGCGCCAAACGCAGTGACCGCATAAGCGAGGCTGTTTGGCATTTGAACTGCGACCCGCGAGCCGGGCGCCAGAGCAAGTTCTTTGCGTAGATAGACGGCAAAGGCATCGCTTAGCGCATCGACCTCGGCGAAGGTTAGGGAATGATGGGCTCCGGTCGGTAACACGACCGACAATGCGATATTCGATGCGTAGTCCCGCGCCGCATTGCGAATCATGGCGGGGATATGCGGGTGTCCGATTGGTGGCAGCTCCTGCGATGTGTTGGAACGGTCTGGGTGCATGTGTCTTGCTGCGATCGTTTCCACTGAGTTGTTGACGGACCGAGCTTTCGGCTCAGCAGACTGCGCTTGCCGCCAGAGCGGCGCTGTGGGAGCACGTAGCACCTTCGGCAACGATGCTGAATCTGAGTCTTACCCGCACGAGATCTATAAGACGGGGCCGGACCCGTGGCAGGCGCTCAGCCAACGGCAATGCGAGTATCGCTTCAGCTCAGCATAAGTGGCTGTTATGAAAAGACTAGGTCAATTCCCGCAAGACCTCGCTTGCCGCGGCGTCTCCTCGGTTTTCGCGAGTCGATCGATGCCTTAGCCGCGGCTCTTGCCGCCGTCGATACGGAGCGGAGAGGGGTAGCACGAGCCGTCCAGTGGCGAGGGCATCGGCGACGCGGAAGACTGGCAAAAATACGCTACAGTGGAAGGGTTTGCTGTTTGCGCTGCTGCACCAGCGATGGGCTCTTCGAGCCGGACGAGGAGGCCAGCGATGTTCCGCAAGCCGACCACTTTCGATCCGCTGCTGATCTGACGCCGGAAGCCTTGGCCGCCATGGCTGTGCAGGTTCGCGTGCGCGTCTGTGCTGGTTTGCCCGCAGCGGTCTGACCGAGCGTGATGGCGTTCGCGAGATGCTCCTCTGGAGGAACAGCGGCTTCTCGCGGGATGCCGCGCCGCTCGCCACGGCGCACGATCGAGCGGGGCTGACACGCCTGCTGTGCCACATTGCTCAGCCACTGAGTGTCCGGTCTATCGTACATTGCTGCCGATGGCAGTCGGACGACCGGTGTCTCTTCCTGGCCGGAAAGCGCCCCAAGAGGCATGTCTGAGCCTGACCCCGCCAACGCGAGACCGGAGACGGTGAAGCGCCTCCGGCCAAGCCCTTTAAGCCTCGATGTGCTCAGCAATCTCGAGGGCATCATCAACCTCAATGCCAAGATAACGCACTGTGCTTTCCAACTTGCTGTGCCCAAGCAAGAGCTGAACGGCGCGGAGGTTCTTGGTGCGCCGATAGATCAATATCGCCTTGGTCCAACGCATCGAGTGGGTGCCGTAGTCTGCGGGGTCGAGTCCGATGAGGGCGACCCATCGTTGGACGATGCGTGCGGACTGTCGTGTCGAGAGATGTGAGGACGGCCGACTTCGACTCGGGAATAGGAAGCTCCCGGCAGTGAGGTGCTGAGCGTCGATCCATGTCTGGACCGCCTCCCGTGTTTGTTCGCTCAGCTCGAAGCGCACTGGATGGCCTGTCTTTCTTTGGACGTTAGCAAACCGAGGGGCTTGCGATGGAGCTTTTAGCAGACGTTGCTCATCTTCCAACCGGGTCGTGTTCTGGCGGGGTGTTCGCGGCGACCCGACCCGACGGTCGGCAAGGTTGCAAGCCGCGTGGCTCCAGCGTAATGTATCAACATTGAAGATACATCGGAAATCAGCTATGCGTGTCACTGTGAAGAAGTGGGGCAACAGTGCGTCGGTGCGTATACCTGCCGCCGTCATGGAGGCGGCCCACCTGACACTGGATGAAGTCGTGGATATCCGCGAAGAAGGCGGGACCATCGTGATCGAGCCGGTACGACCCAGGGGATACGACCTTGCCGAATTGCTGGCTGGCATCACACCGGAGAACCTGCACGCAGAAGCTGACTTTGGTGGACGCGTGGGTAAGGAAGTGCTCTGATGGTTCGGCGTTACACTCCCGAGGCCGGCGACATCGTGTGGCTGCACTTCGATCCGCAGATTGGACATGAGCAGGCTGGCCACAGGCCGGCGCTGGTTGTCAGCCCTTCGGCCTACAACGGCAAGACCGGGCTAATGCTCTGCTGTCCCATGACGACGCAAGTCAAGGGCTACCCCTTCGAAGTACCGATACCGGGGGATCGCCCGGGCGCCGTTCTAGCCGACCAGGTCAAGAGCCTCGATTGGGTGGCCCGCAAGGCCCTGCGCAAAGGGAAGGTGTCCACCGCCGAACTGAACGACGTTCGGGCCAAGATAGTCGCGTTGGTAGGCCCGGAACCTCGGCAGTGAAAAGGACAACGCGAGGACTGGACTCGACCTGAGTCCGCGAGCGGGACCCCTATATGCCCCGACCACGAATCTCCGTCAGTGATCCATCAACCCCTGCCCAGCGGGGTTTTGGGTTAACGGATCACTTACCTGGGTAGGGGTGACGTCAGATGTTAGCGCATTAGGCATTAGCCAACGGGGAACATTGGCCTTTCCCCCTAGGGCTTGCCGAGCGTGACGTAACCGGTGGTATTGCCGTCGCCGGAAAGTCCGAGTCCAAGGTAGAAGGGACCAAGCCAGGTGTCGGCGCCAAAGAAGAGGCTGCTGCCGTAGCGGGTTTCGCTCGGGTTGAGTTCCTCGAGGACGTCCCACAGACGTCCGACCTCTAGTGAGCCGCCGAGATAGAGGCCCTTGCCGAGCGGCGGGGTCAGCGTGGTGAGCTGATGCTGGTAGACCAGGCTGCCGAAGGCGTACTCGTTGCCGCGGAACTGCTCGTTGGCGTAGCCCGAGAGCTTGAGGAAGCCACCGAGCGGGAACTGATCGTAGTAGGGCATCTCGTCGCCAAAGGCGCTGCCGCCGCGGAGATTCAGGGTCAGGGTGTTGGGGCCGCTGCTGCCGGCCTTGCCGGCCAGGATCTCGGTTCGGACGTCCTGCTCGTCCGCACCCAGGGCCTCGAGCG
>NZ_JBUDPI010000383.1:0-3316 GCF_054919635.1 Halochromatium sp.
TGAGGTCTCCCCAGCATTTGTCCCAGCGGTCGCCTCATAAGCCGCCGACTCTTCCGCCTGTGAGGACTCAGTTGGCATCGACCAGGGCCTTGGCAGTCGAGCGCCATGATGGGTCCTGCGCTTGGCGCAGGACGGCAGGTAACTGATCAGGAAGCGCAGCAGATTGTTGCGCTTGCGCCCGAGTGGGCGCGCAGTCGCGGATGGGGTCCAGGTCTTGGCCCAAATCTTGGCCCAGATCTTGACCGGGAAGACCGGCTGCGTCCCAGATCAACCGCGGATCAAAGGCCATGGCCGCAAACATGGTCAGGATCACCACCGCACAAAAGAAGACCGCGCCGGCCTCGGCCTGGATACTCGCCAGATTCCCTAGGTGAACCAGCGCCACCAGGATGGTCACGACATAGACATCGACCATCGACCAGCGGCCGATGGCCTCGGTAATGCGGTAGAGGCGGGTTCGGTCACGCGGACGCCAACGCGAATGAAACTGCACCGAGAGCAGCAGAAAGATCAGGATCAAGAGCTTCAATAGCGGCACAAAGATGCTGGCAATAAACAGAATGGCAGCCAAGGGCAGCATGCCGTGCTCCAGCAAGAACACGACACCACTGAAGATAGTATCCGATTGTGTCTGTCCGAGACTGGTAACGGTCATCACCGGATAGACGTTGGCGGGCACGTAAAACGCCAACGCGGCAAGCACCAGCGCCCAGGTGCGCTGGATGCTCATCGGCTTGCGCCGATGCAGTATATCCCCGCAGCGTGGGCAGCGCAGGCGCTCGTTAGCCCGTCGAGTCTCAGCCCGAGCCCGACGCTGAGCCATCCACCGACTGCCAGGCGCAGGATCGCGCACCGCCTCGGTCGCCGGCAGCACCAGCTCGCAGACATCGCAGCCGAGCACCGGCTCATCGGCTCGTGGCAACCGTCGCAGCCGCTGCGGCAGCGGCACTCGTTCCCAGACAATATCGGGGTCCAGCGAGGACTGAGCCGCGGCGAGCACAAAGATCAGGATCACGAAGGCGAAGAGTGAGGTGCCCGGAATAATGGTCGCCATATCGGCGAGCTTGACCACCGAGACCAGGATGCCGATCAGGAACACGTCCATCATGCCCCAGGGCACCATGGTCTTGAACCAGCGGAACAAGGTGGGATAAGCGGGCGGCAATCCGCCTCCGAGCTTCAATGGGGCCAGCACGATCAGCAGCAGCAACAGCTGAAGACCGGGCGCCAAGATCGCCGTGAAGAAGACAACGGCTGCCACCTCGCCCTTTCCCTGTTCAGTGAGGTCGGCGACCCCACTAAAGAGCGTCGTCTCCGTGCGCTGCCCTTGCATCTCGAACGACAGGAACGGGAAGCTGTTGGCAACGATGAACAGGATCAGCCCGGTGAGCGCGAACGCCAGGGTGCGATCCAGACTCGCCGGTCGGTGTCGATGCAACCGATGCCCGCAGCGCAAGCAGCGTGACGAACCGCCAGGCGGCAATGGTGGACTGCGCTGGAGCAGGTCGCACTCCCCGCACAGGCTAAGATGGGCATCACACATCGACCTGAGTCTATCCTGTGTCACCCAATCCGCGCGAGTGAAAAACCAAAGCCGGGCCGGTTTGGCGCAAGCTAGCCGTCATCCATTAAGATTGGCCCTGCCAGGGGGAGTCTGGACGACTCCCGGCTAACGCCGTGCAAAAGCGACCCGGCGGGGGTCGATATGAAGGTTGTTGGGGTCGGACTCGCTTGGTGCTGCGCCATCACGGTAGGCAAGCGACAGCAGCTCATGCCTCTGAAAGACGACTCGACCATCTGCCGGACGGCGAATAAAGGTCCAGCGATGATGAAGGTCGGCGATCAGATGCTCAGCGCTCCCGTCGCTCCGTCGGCGATGGGTATCCCAGACCATGCGGGTCGTCATCACCAGAGGCGGACCCGCGGACTCGACCTGGAAATCATAGTAGAGATGGTGCTCGTCGAAGAACTGCTCCTTAAGTGGATGGTGCGCGTTGAGCCCCTCCAGACCGCGCAGTTCAGTGTCCCCGAACTTGATCAGGAAATCCTCACCCGAGGTATAGCCATAGATGATCGACGGCGATGCGTGAACATCGAAAAGCTCAGCCCAACGCTTGATCAAGGCGATGCCATCATAATGACTGATCATCACAATCTACCCGTTTGTGGTCGTTGTCTCGAATCGGAACCGATGTGCAGCTCGCCCAGCTGAAACCTCAGCCGGGCGCACGATAGACCGGGCGAAAACTGGTGGCATCCTGCCAGCGGATCGCATCGCCGACCCAGGCGTCCCAATCAGCGTTGGAGCCATAGCGGTGCGGTGCGCGCATCAGCGCAAAGGCCTCGTCCAGCGCGGCAACCGATTCGACCTCATAAACCGTATGCACAAGCGTCGGCTCGCGGCTGACACTCTGATAGCGCCGCGCCGCGGCCCAAGCCGGAACATCGGCCATGATCTTGGGGAGATACTCGCCGTGATACCAGTCGTTGAAGGCATGGGTACGCTCTGGCTCGGTCTCGACGGAGACACGGAAGAACGGTCGCGAGCCGAAGGGTCCGTCGCGGGGCTCGCGCTGATGACGGTAGATCTCCTGATAGCAATGGCGCTCCAGATCACGCAGGTGTTCTTCGCGCCAGCGCGCCCACTCCTCCTTCTCGCGCTCGCGGCCGGGACGCTCAAGCACCTCCTCGATCTGCTCCGCACTGACCCCTGGCTTCAGCAAGTACTGGGTTAGATACTGCTTGTTGAACCAACGCAGACTACCGGTAACCCCGAACTCCTCATAGCGCCAAACCGCCTCAATCTCGGGGGCGTTGCGAAGCAACGTGGGCAGGTAGCGATGGTGATAGAAGTCGTTGAAGGCAGCTTCTTGAGCGGGCGCGATTCGCAGCGACACCAGCATCAACAATTGCTCGCTCATCGATCTCTCCGGTCAGAGTGGGGGCTCAGCTTACTCGAGATTGAACGACACAACTTTAGCATGGCATCTTGAAGCCGATCCGGACGCATCAGTCTGCAATCAGCAGCACAGCGACCAACAGCACGGATGCTTCGGTGAGCTCGACGAGTGCTCCGGCAGTATCGCCGGTAAAGCCGCCAAGCCGTTGCATCATGCTGTGCCGCCAAACGAACAGCAACGCCCCTGCAGTGGCAACCAGCAAGATGCCCAGTGCCCAATGGCCGGCGAGCGCCAGAAACACCAGCATGAGCAGCACGCCGAGGACGAGCAGGAGACTGGCGTCCAGATGCGGAAGGCTCTGCTGCAGCGCGGCGCCCAGTCCATCGGGACGCGCCGAAGGCGTGGTCAGCGCCAGG
>NZ_JBUDPI010000384.1:0-3290 GCF_054919635.1 Halochromatium sp.
AACACGCCAGTAGACTCAAGCCTGCACTCGTAGAAAAGGCCCTAGGTGCAGCCGCGATCGCTGATGAGCCGAGCGCAACGGCCCTCGTCGCGCGGCAACCGAAATGGGAGAGAGGGAGCCGGCCTATAAGCCGGGTTCTGTCGTGGACAGTCATTCATCTGGGACACGGGTCACCCCGCGCCTCAAGCGACCTACCCGGGAGCTCATGCGGGCCGCATGTCGCAGCCGAAGCCGCTTGCTCCCCTATTTGGTCTTGCTCCGGGTGGGGTTTACCCTGCCGTCGCGTGTTGCCACGGACGCGGTGCGCTCTTACCGCACCTTTTCACCCTTACCGCCCGCTCACGCGGGTTGGCGGTCTGTTTTCTGCGGCACTTTCCGTAGGCTCTCGCCCCCCAGGCGTTACCTGGCACCCTGCCCGATGGAGCCCGGACTTTCCTCCGCTTGACGTTTGCGTCAAGCCGCGACTGTCCGGCCGACTCCCGAACCATTAGTCTAGCGTCTCGCAGCACAGCTGACCATTGTTCTATCGCCAGCTAGCATCGGTCATCCTATGGATGAATCATCGGGCCTATCCCGCGCCGCCAGCGCAGCCTTGTATAGCCGGTTGCGCGCGCCACCGGTAATTGCCGCAGCCAAGGCCGCCGCTTGCTTGAGCGGTAGCTCAGCGGCGAGCAGCTCTAGCACGCGCAGCTGCTCAGCCTGCTCACGCTCATCATCGTTACGCCGATCACCTTCGATCAACAGCACCAGCTCGCCAAGCTGCTGCTCGGGGCTCGTTGCCACCTGAACCGATAGGTCGCTTAGGGTGCCGACCAAAAAGGTTTCAAAGCGCTTGGTGAGCTCGCGGGCGATGACGGCGCGCCGCTCGGCACCTAGCACCTCGGCTAGATCATCCAGTGTCCCGACAACTCGTCGTCCACTCTCGTAACAGATGAGTGTACCCGGCTCGTTGACGAAGCCCTGAGACCAGGTCACCCGTTGCGACCGACTACGCGGCGGAAAGCCAACGAACAGGAACCGGTCGCTCGGCAGCCCAGCCGCCGACAACGCACAGATGGCGGCACAGGGTCCAGGGATCGGCTCCACCCGAATCCCCTGCGCACGGGCCGCACGGATGAGCACGAAGCCAGGATCGCTGATCAGCGGCGTGCCGGCATCGCTGATCAAGGCCACCGTCTCACCCGCCGACAAGCGTGTCAGCAGGCGCGCGCTCACCTGATCCTCATTGTGCTCATGATAGGACACGAGTTCGGTGTCGACGCCGAAGCTTGATAGGAAATGCCGACTATGGCGCGTATCCTCGCAGGCGATCAACGACACCTCGGATAACACCTGTTGGGCACGAGAACTCAGGTCCTCGCGATTGCCGATTGGCGTTGCCACAACGTATAGTGTCGCCATCAAAATTTGCCTCGCCGCTCGGTCAGATCGTCTTCACCATCAGGAGCCCATGATGCCTGGTCAGCGCCCCGCTCGGCAGCCCCGACAGACAGCCGTTACGCCCGATTACGTTGCAGCATTGACGCAAGGCTTGGATAGCACCTTGTCGCAACGCCGACATCGTCGGCGGCCCCTACTGCACAGCTTGCTGCTTGCAGCCGTTACTGTCACGGTCCTCTTGTCCGCGTGCGCGATCGACCCTGTCAGAGATGCGCAGCGGGTACTTGAGACAGTCCCGCCTGCAGCCCTTGCCGAGGCCCGCGCTCTCGAGAAGAACGGCCAGTACCGGGCAGCCGCCGAAGCCTATCTAGCGCTTGCCAAAACGGCACCGGCTCCAGCGCGCCAGCAACTCGAGCTCGAAGCAGCGGATGCGCTCCTCCAAGCTGGCGATGCCGAAGCGGCGGCGGGCACCCTGCGCGACCTCGACCGCGAGGTACTAACGACATCTCAACGCGAGATGACATTGCTGCTGCAGGCCGAAGTGGCCTTGAGCCGTGGCCGCGCTCGCGAGGCCATGAACACCCTGGATCAGGTCAGGAAGGGGTCATTGCCCCCGCCCCTGAGGGTCAAGTACCTCGGCTCCCTAGCAGCGGCCTACCGGATGAACAGCCAGCCCCTGCGCGCGGCTGAGACCCTCAACGAGCTCGACCCCCTGCTCAGCGATGAGCCAGCGGCGCGGATGGACAATCAAGTCTCACTCCTGTTCACGCTTGCGAGCATGAACAAGGCATCCTTGGCCCAAGCCGCCCGCTCCACGGGCGGACAGATGCGTGGCTGGGTCGAGCTTGCACAGCTGCTTGCGGGACGGAGCGTGGCCTCACCACAGCTGAATCTCAGTTTGCGCCAATGGCGTGAGCGTTACCGTCAGCACCCAGCTCTCGCCGGCCTCGAGACCGCTTACTTCGCGACGCTCGCCGGCGGTTATGTTGCTGGTACAGATGCGCTGGTGCTGCTCCCAACCTTTGGTCAGTTTGGGGCGGCAGGCGGCGCCGTCAGAGATGGCATCATGGCGGCTTACGAGGCTGATCGCAGCGGCACGCGTCCGCAGCTGAGCTTCGGCGCGGATAGCGCTTCTGCTTACTCGGAAGGCGTTGTCAAAGGTGCAGACCTGGTCATTGGGCCGCTCCAGAAGGCATCGGTCAATGCGCTTGCGCGCCAGGGCTCGCTCTCTGTTCCGACCCTAGCCCTAAACCGGAGCGAGGGAGCTCGGGCGACCAACCTCTTCCAATTCTCACTGGCTCCAGAGGACGAGGCCGAGAGTGCCGCAACCTATGCCTACGCCGCTGGGCTAAGACGCGCCGCATTGGTCTCTCCGCAAAACCCCTGGGGACGGCGCATGGCAGACGCCTTCCGTAATCAGTGGCGCGCGCTCGGCGGTACGTTGGTGATCCAACCCACCTACGGATCGGTCAGAGAGGTTGCCGAGACCGTCACCGACGTCGATGTCGACGTCGTTCTGCTGGTTGCGACGAGCAAGAACATCCGCCATCTTTGGGGTGCGCTGCGCTCCCTGCACTTCGACGCACCAGTGATCACGACATCGCATGTCTATAGCGGCGATTTCAACCCCGCGCGTGACCAAGAGTTAGCCGGCCTCTATTTCGTCGACATCCCCTGGCTGCTCGATCAAGAACGTTCCGATAGCCTCTCACGCCAGGCGCTTCGTGGCACCTTAAGCAACGTCAGTGGTCCACTTGCGCGCCTCTATGCGATGGGTATCGATGCCTATCGGCTCGCGCCTCGCGTGGTCGCGATGGGCCGACAGCCTGGAACCTTCTTCCCCGGCGAGACCGGCGGCTTGACGATTGACGCACGCGGGCAGGTCCACCGCCAGCTAGCCCTGGCCCAAT
>NZ_JBUDPI010000385.1:0-3284 GCF_054919635.1 Halochromatium sp.
CGGCTATATGACCGATATTGCGCGTCCCGATGTTGCACTGATCACCAATGCCGGCCGCGCCCACCTCGAAGGCTTTGGTAGTGTCGAGGGCGTGGCGCATGCCAAGGGCGAGATCGCCCGCGGTCTGCCGACCGATGGCACCTTTGTCGTCATGGCCGATGTGCCTTGGACACCGTTATGGCGGAGGCTCGCCGATGGCCGCCCGCTGCTGACCTTTGGCACAGGTCCGAATGCGCAGATACGCGCGGACGAGAACGCGATCACCCAAACCTGGGATGACGCCGGCTTCCGAACCCGCTTTACGGCACTCATCAACGGCCAACCGCTGGAGATTGCACTGCCGTTGGCGGGCTTACACAACGTGCGCAACGCGCTCGCTGCGATTGCCGGCAGCACCGCCCTGGGTGTCGATCCAGCGTTGATCCGCAGCGGACTCGAACAGCTAATCCCTGTCAAACGTCGTCTGCAGCCGCGACTCAGCAGCACCGGCGCCAAGCTCCTCGACGACAGCTACAACGCGAATCCGGACTCGCTCGCGGCCGCGGTCGACGTCCTCACCGCGCTGCCGTTGCCGTCGGGCGGGCGTCACCTGTTGGTGCTCGGCGACTTCGGCGAGATTGGACCGGACAGCATCGATGTCCATCGCGAGATGGGTGTCGGTGCTCGTGCCGCAGGCGTAAGCGCTGTCTACGCGGTCGGCGAGCTCAGTCATCATGCCGTCGATGGCTTCGGCGAGGGCGCTCGGCACTTTGGCGATCAGCAGGCCTTGATTGACACGCTGCTCGCCGAGACCGGCGGCGCTGATATCCTGCTGGTCAAAGGCTCAAGGATGGCAGCCATGGACCGCGTCGCCGACGCGCTCTGCGCGGCAACGGAGGCACGCTAAAGATGCTGCTGCTCCTGACCGACTGGCTCAGCCAATACCAGAGTGGATTCACGGTCTTCCGCTATCTGACGCTGAGGACCATCCTTGGCGTACTGACCGCGCTGGCCATCTCGTTGCTGATCGGTCGGCCGCTGATCCGGTGGCTGAGTGCCTACAAAGTCGGGCAAACCGTCCGCAGCGACGGCCCGGAAAGCCATTTCTCCAAGGCCGGCACGCCCACCATGGGCGGCACCTTGATCCTGGTCGCGATCGCGGTCAGTACCCTGCTCTGGGCCGACCTGCACAATCGCTTCGTCTGGGTTGTGCTCCTGACCACGTTGGCCTTCGGCGCGATCGGCCTGTTGGATGACTACCGCAAGCTGGTGCTGCGCGACCCCAAAGGCCTGCCTGCGCGCTGGAAGTACTTCTGGCAGACCGTCGCCGGCATGGCCGCGGCGCTCTACCTGTACCTGAGCGCAACCACGGCCGGCGAGACGGCACTGCTGGTGCCCTACCTCAAGGAGGTCAGCTTCCAGCTCGGTCCGCTATTCGTGATCTTTGCCTATTTCGTCATCGTCGGCTCTAGCAATGCCGTCAATCTGACCGATGGTCTCGACGGTTTGGCCGTGCTGCCCTCGGTGATGGTCGCGAGCGGTCTTGGCATCATGGTCTACGCGGCCGGCAACATCGAGATCGCCAATTACCTGAAGATTCCCTATGTCCCAAACGTTGGCGAGGTCGTCATCTTCTGTGGCGCGCTGGCCGGCGCCGGCCTCGGCTTCCTCTGGTTCAACACCTATCCGGCGCAGGTCTTCATGGGTGATGTCGGCGCCCTTGCGCTTGGCGCAGCCCTCGGCGCCGTCGCCGTGGTCGCGAAGCAAGAGATCGTGCTCTTCATCATGGGCGGTGTCTTCGTGCTCGAGACGCTGTCGGTGATGATCCAGGTGGGTTCTTACAAGCTCACCGGCAAGCGCGTCTTCCGCATGGCACCGCTACACCATCACTACGAACTGAAAGGCTGGCCCGAGCCACGGGTCATCGTCCGCTTCTGGATCGTGACAGTGGTGTTGGTCTTGGTCGGCTTAGCGAGTCTGAAGATCCGATGACTGGATATCGCGCACGCAAGGTCGCCGTTGTCGGGCTGGGCAAGACAGGCTTGTCCTGCGCACGCTGGCTGCATGCGCAAGGCGCTGAGGTTGCCGTGTTGGACTCGCGCACCACGCCACCCGCGCTGGCACAACTGCAGTCGGAGCTTCCGGACGTTGCGGTGATCGTCGGTGGCTTCGATCTGACGGTGCTCGCGGCAGCCGACGCGATCGTTGTCAGCCCCGGCGTTCCTCTCGAAACGCCCGCCCTGCAGGCCGCAGCTGATCAAGGTATCCCGATCCTTGGCGATGTCGAGCTGTTCGCGCGTGCTGCTAAGGCGCCCATCATCGCCATCACCGGCTCCAATGGGAAGAGCACGGTCACAACCCTGGCTGGTCAGATGCTCCGGCATGCCGGTCTGGATGCGGCCGTCGGCGGCAATCTGGGCATCCCGGTCTTGGATCTGTTGCGCGACGACGCGGCCTGGTATGTGGTCGAGCTCTCAAGCTTCCAGCTTGAGACCGTCACTAGCCTGCGCGCGTATGTTGCCACCGTGCTGAATCTTTCGGGCGACCATCTGGACCGCTATCGGAGCTTGGCCGCTTATGGCGCTGCGAAGGCGCGCATCTTCGCGCATGCCGAGCGCGCCCTGGTCAACCGCGATGACCCGGTCGCATTGGCACTCGCGAATGGGGTCTCTAGCCAAGTCGGTTTTTCGCTGGGCGAGCCGGTGCAAGAGGTCGACTACGGACTGCGCCAGGTGGGCCAGCAGCTGTGGCTCGCGCGTGGTCATACAGCGCTCATGCCCGCAAGTGAGGTCTTGATACCCGGGCGGCACAACCTGGCCAACGCGCTAGCCGCGTTGGCACTCGCCGAGACCGCAGGCGTCAGCCCGGAGACCAGTTGCGAGGTATTGCGCGAGTTTCCGGGGCTGCCGCATCGCAGCGAGCTGGTTTCCGAGCGACGCGGTGTGCGCTGGATCAACGACTCCAAGGGCACCAATCCAGGTGCAACCATCGCCGCGCTTGCCGGCATCATCGATGACGCTGGATCAGCGTCATCGCCAACACAAGGCCGGGCCGTGCTCATCGCCGGCGGCGACGGCAAGGGCGCAGACTTTTCATCCCTGGCTCCGGTCGTCAGCCGGTGTGCGCGAGCAGTGATCCTGATCGGCCGCGATGCGCCGCTCCTCGAGGATGCGCTGCAGGATTGCGCTCCATTAGAACGGGCAGCGAGCATGGACGAGGCCGTCCGCCTCGCGGACCGTCTCGCTTTACCCGGCGACTCGGTCCTCTTGTCACCCGCCTGCGCGAGCTTCGATATGTTCAGCGAC
>NZ_JBUDPI010000386.1:0-3275 GCF_054919635.1 Halochromatium sp.
GACCACGGCCGGGATCTTTCTGGATATCCAGGATCTGCCAATGAGCGCAGAGGACCTGACCTTCCCGTTATCGCCCGAGGCCTGGCTGCTCACCAGCGCGTCGCCCGAGCTGCATGGGCGCTCAACGCGGGATGCCCTGCGCGATGGCGATGCCCGGTGCGTATTCCGGCCCATCGTGACCGCTGATTCCGATCGAACGTGACCGCTGATTCCGGCGGAACGTGACCGCTGATTCCGATTGATCGTGACCGATTTCCGGTGTTTTTCCGGAATCACCGGTCACGTTTCCGGAATGGCCGGTCACGATCTCCGGAATCGATCGTAGAGCGCTGGATTTCTTCAATCTTTTCGGCATGTCTGTGGTTTTTGCAACCACCGGAGCAGAGTATGCCGACCAAGAGGAGTCCAATGCGTAAGATCACCGAAGTCCTGAGGCTGAAGTTCGAGGCCAAACTCAGCCATGCCAAGATTGCCCGAGCCGTGGGGCTCTCCAAGGGTGCGGTCAACAAATACGTCAGCCTGGCCCAGGCGCAGGAGCTCGGCTGGCCCCTGCCCGAGGGTCTTGATGAAGCGGCCCTGCAGGCACGCCTGTATCCGCCGCGCACCGGCTCGACGCGCTATCTCGAGCCTGATCACGCGAAGCTGCACACCGAGCTCAAGCGCAAGGGCGTCACCCTGCAGCTGCTCTGGAGCGAGTACGCCGAGGCCGCCGGCGCCCAGGCCTACCGCTACAGCCAGTTCTGCGAGCGCTACCGCCAATGGGTCAAGCGCCAGAAGCGCAGCCTGCGCCAGGTGCACCGCGCCGGAGAGAAGCTGTTCATCGACTACTGCGGTCCCACCATGGAGGTGGTTGACGCCAGCAGCGGCGAGCAGCGCTCGGCGCAGATCTTCGTCGCCGTGCTCGGGGCCTCCAGCTACACCTACGCCGAGGCGACTTGGAGTCAATCCCTGCCGGACTGGATCGGCTCACATCAGCGCGCCTTCGCCTTCTTTGGCGGCGTGCCCGAGCTGCTGGTCCCGGACAACCTGCGCGCGGCGGTGCGCACACCGGATCGCTACGACCCCGAGCCCAACGCCACCTACTTGGATCTGGCCCGTCATTACGGCACGGCGATCCTGCCGGCACGGCCCTACAAACCCAAAGACAAGGCCAAAGCGGAGGTGGCCGTGCAAGTGGTCGAACGCTGGGTCCTAGCACGGCTGCGCCACCAACGCTTTTTCTCCCTCAGCGATCTCAATGTCGCCATCGGCGAGCTGCTCACCGAGCTTAACGCGCGCCCATTCCAGAAGCTGCCTGGCTCGCGGCGGGAGCTGTTCGAGCAGTTGGATCGCCCGGCCCTCAAGGCGCTGCCGGCACACCCGTTCGAGTATGCCGAGTGGCGCCACGCCAAGGTCGGGATCGACTATCACCTCAGCATTGAGGGGCGCTTTTATAGCGTCCCGCATCGGCTGGTCGGTGAGCGCGTGGAGGTACGCCTCAGCGCCGAGAGCGTGGAGGTCATGCACCGTGGCCAACGCGTGGCGGTTCATCCACGTCGAGGCGCTCAGCGCTTCTCCACCCTGGATGAGCACATGCCCAAGGCCCATCAAGCCCACCGCCAATGGTCCCCAGGGCGGTTCATGAACTGGGCGCAGACGATCGGCCCGGCAACGTTGGCGGTGGTCAAGCATCAGCTCACCGATCGCCCGCATCCCGAGCATGGCTACCGGGCCTGCCTGGGGCTGCTCAAACAGGCGCGCAGCTATGGCCCGCAACGCCTCGAGGCGGCCTGTGCACGGGCACTGGCGATCGGTGCTCCGCAGTCTCGCAGTGTGAGTTCCATCCTCCAGCAGGGGCTCGATCAGCAACCGCTTGAGGCCGAAGCCGATGGGCAACGCGCATTGCCGTTGCATGCCAATGTGCGCGGTGCGCGCTACTACCACTGAGGAGGTGATCGTGATGCTACACCAACCCCAGTTGGCGCAGTTACGCGCCTTGAAGCTCACCGGCATGGCCGAGGCGCTGGAGCAACAACTGGCTCAACCCCAGAGCATTGTGGATCTGAGCTTCGAGCAGCGCCTGGCGTTACTGCTCGAGCGCGAGCAACTGCAGCGTGACAATCGGCGCTTGGCGCGGCTGCTGAGGGCGGCGACGCTGCGCGTGTCGGCCTGTGTCGAGGACATCGACTATCGCCATCCGCGTGGGCTGCAGCGCACGCAGATGGCGGCCCTGGCCAGTGTGGATTGGATTCGTCGGGGGCAGAATCTCTGCCTCACCGGGCCGAGCGGCTGCGGCAAGACCTGGCTGGCCTGCGCGCTCGGCAATCAGGCCTGTCGCCAGGGGCTCTCGGTGCGCTATCTGCGCCTGCCACGCTTGCTGGAGCAGCTGCGCATCGCCCATGGCGATGGCAGCTGGGTGCGCCTGATGGGCCAGCTGACCAAGACCGAGCTGTTGATCCTCGATGATTGGGGGCTGCACAGGCTCAACGCCGCCCAGCGCCAGGATCTCATGGAGCTGATCGAGGAACGCCACGGCCTGCGCGCGACGCTGATCGCCAGTCAGCTGCCGGTGGAGCATTGGCATGAGCTCATCGGTGAGGCGACCCTGGCTGATGCGATCCTCGATCGGTTGCTGCACAACGCTCATCGCCTGAGCCTGACCGGGGAGTCGATGCGCCGCCGCTCAGCCCCAAGCGACACGCCGAGCCCTGAGGGTTGAACGCGGCGGTTCAGGCGTGCATCCGCCAGGGTGCAGAACGCCATGCCGGTGCTGGCGGTCTCCGTGTGGATAACGCGTGAATGCCGCAAGCGGCCGTGTGGACAAGCCGGGGACAACCCGCTCCCGGCGGGTTGCCCCCAGCTTGACCACACTCATTCACCCGTTACCCACACTGCGCCGCATGACCCCCGCAGCACGCTGAGAACGCCTGCGGCGCGACGGCGACTGATTTTTTTAAAAAAGAGAAAAGCGTCCCAGCAGCAATCGTCCTCGGTGTTCACACGAGGTCACCGATTTGACTGATCGTGACCGCTCTGGCCAAAATCGACCCACCAGCGCCACTGCAATTCTCCAAGCGGTCACGATCGCCGGAATGGGTGGTCACGTTCGTCGGAATGCGCATGCTTTCAACAACGCCCTGGGCACTATGCGCTGGCCTTGCCGAACGCGCCAGAGCGCGCACTCAGCCGATTGCGTGTGTTTGCCGGCTCCGCCTTGGAACTGGAATCACTGGCCTTTCGCGCGCGCCATCTGCCGGCGCGGATCAGCGATGTGATGGAGGTGCCTGAGGACTACA
>NZ_JBUDPI010000387.1:0-3252 GCF_054919635.1 Halochromatium sp.
TGAGCCGTCGGCCCGTGTTTGACCACTTCGGGAGTTTAGGCTGACGCGCCGATTTCAGCGCCAGTCCGCAGAAGTTACGCTCGCATGAAAACGAAAAACACTCATGGTTACCACCGGGAGCTTTCAGCCAGCGTCAGCGAACGCCTCGCGCTCGCCGACGCGTCGCTGGCGGCTGACGCCCAAAGCTGGCTGGCGAATCTGACCTACCGGCAACTTAGCGCTGGACAGTTTTCCGGCTCAATCAAGCGGCTGAGGTTCAGCGACATCGAGATTGGCTATGAGTGCCATAACCAAGATGTGCAAAAGATTGGCGCCATGCCTGCGAGGCAGTGCACCCTGTCGTTCCTCGAGGCGATCGAGCCAAGCGCACGATTCTCGCAATTCGCTCAGGATAAAGGCGATCATCTGTTCTTTCTAACAGAGGGCATCGAAGTCGACATCGTCGTACCGGGAGGATGCGCCGTCTCCTACGTGCGCCTCGACCAGTCTGAATTGCTGCGAGGCATCGCTCTACTCAACGAGCCTCTGGCGGCCCGAATAGCGGCCCAAGGCGGTCTTCAAGCACTCAGTGTCGGCGCAAGGAGATCACTCGGCGACAGCCTGCACGCTCTCTTAAGCGCAGGCAGCACGGATCGCCATGACACGTCCCGTGCTGACGTGCATACGAGGAGGGACCTGCACCGCGAGTTTTTCGCCCAGCTAGTTCAGGCGCTGAGTACCACAGGCGAGACGATTCCGGGCACGGCGCCGAGCCTGCACGCTCGGCGCCGTGCGCTGCACATCGTTCGCCAAGCGCGCGACTACATGGCGGCGCAAGTGTGCCACGGCAGCGTGCCAGACATATTGGGCGTCTGCGAGCACACCGGCGTGTCAGAGCGAACGCTGCAATACGCTTTCCAAACACAGCTTAGCTTAAGCCCCGCGAGCTACCTGCGCTTAGTCCGTCTCAATGGCGCTCGCGCGGAACTCCTGTCAGCCGTCTCGGACACCACCTCGGTGACCAGCGTTGCCATGCGCTGGGGTTTCTTGCATTTGAGCCGTTTCGCGCGAGCCTATCGCCAACTGTTCGGGGAAACACCATCCACGACACTGGCGCGGGCGATTCGCGCCTAGAACGGGTTCCGTTTGCTGCGGCGCTTGCTGTCAAGGGCGCGGTGACGGCTGGTGACAGTCTGATCCGAGCGAACACCTTCCATCGCGTGTGACCGTTGCGGGCTTTGCTCGAGACGACGCCTCTCACGGACCGGCTTAGCCGACTCGGCAACTAAGGGCAAAAAGGCTTGCGGGAATTGACCTAGTCGCTTGCCAAACCGCCGCTTAAATTGGTCAGCAGCGACCTTTGCACAGCCACAGCCAGGCGCATGACCCACTCATGAGCGCAATCCCAAAGAGTCTTAGTCACTGGATTATTCCCAGGATTGCTTGCACCGATTTGGCACTGCGTCGATGGCGGGAAACGCTGAGTTCAGGCCCCCTACCATCTCAAGACCGCGTCATCCGCGCTGCTGTTGCGGAGTCTCCATTTTGGCGACCGAAGCAGATGCCATGAACGAGAAACTTCGAGCGGACCAGGAGCAGACCGCGATCGCTGATCTTCTCAATGCGGGCTTCTTCAGCACGGTTTCGAAAGCGGATCTCAAAGCTCTCAAGCCTGCTCCAACCATCCTGCAGCTCAAGGCAGGTGAGACCCTAGTTAAACAGGGCGATCGATGCTCTGCCTACTACCTGCTCCTGCGAGGGCGCCTTCGTCGGTTTACGTACGATGACAGGGGGCGCCGCCTGCTGGGAGAGATCCTCCCAGGAAACGGCGTCGGCGCATCGAGTTTGCTGTCTGGTCACGCGGAGTATCGATCGACCCTTCGAGCCGTACAAGACTGCAAGCTTGTCCGATTCCCCAGAGCCACCTTTTTCCAGATGATGGTTTTGTCCTGGGAATTCGCGATCAATATCACCCGAGAACAGATCGATCTCGTTCGCAAGCTCACTCAGCCGGTTCTGCACGCCGAGATTACGAGCATTGCGGTTCTGCCGATCGCAGATGATATCGACCAGAGTGCCTTTGCTGATCTCCTGCGTCAGTCGATCGCTCCAATCAGGTCGGTCAGCGTCATCGACGAGAACACCTTGGATGAGCATCTATCCAGACGCTGGAGCTCGCCGGCTCTGCAGCACGCCAAACACTTGGATGAAGGCTCGGCGTATCTCAGCGCGCTTGGGCATCGATACGACCTGGTCATCTATCTCTTGCCTAAGGATGCGGCTCGCTCCACTCAGTTGTTTTTGGGGCATGCCGATCTCGTATTGCTATTGACTCGAATCGGCGCGCCAACCGAGCAAACTGCTGTCGAGCGCCGTTTTCTCGCCCCGATGGATGCAGAGCTTGCACCTCGTACCGACCTCGTCATGCTCCATCCTGGTACCAAAGAGTGGACGATACCTAGCGCGACTCGGTCTTGGCTGGAGCGACGCGAAACCGCTGAGTGGCACCATGTTCGTCACAACAATGTTGATGACTATCAGCGACTCGCTCGCGTCGTCACCGGAAACGCCGTCTCACTCGTGCTCGGTGGCGGTGGTGCCCGCACCTTCGCCTATATCGGGGCGATCAAGGCACTTCAAGAGACCGGGATACCGATCGACCGCGTTGCCGGCACCAGCATGGGTGCTGCGGTCGCTGCTTTTCTCGCCCTACCAATGAGTACAGACGAGATCACCACGCGCTTATATCAGACCTTAAGGGCAGGCAGCGCGGCGAGAGATTACACGCTACCCTTTTTATCATTGACGCATGGAAAGAAGCTGCAGCAGGCGACAAGAAACACATTTGGCGATTTACAGATAGAGGATCTACCGATCCCGTTTCTGTGTGTTTCCTCGAATCTCAGCTCATGTCGACCTTTCATTCACGACCGCGGCGTTTTGTGGCGTGCCGTTCACTCAACTTGCGCACTGCCTGGCATCTCGCCTCCTATGTTCGAAGACGGACGCGTCTTGGTCGATGGCGCAGTCGTCAATAATCTGCCAGTGGATATCGTGGCCGAGCGATATCCGGGGAAACGGATTTGCATTGATATCGCAATTCAGGATGACTTTCATGTTCCCAAAGAGTATGACGCGGCGCTGCCATCGGGATGGCAACTGCTTTGGAGTCGACTTAATCCTTTTAAGCCGACGATGAATGTGCCCAATATCTTCGACCAACGGTGTCCGGCTCCACATCACAGGTAGGCCATCAATAATGGCCGCAGCTGC
>NZ_JBUDPI010000388.1:0-3246 GCF_054919635.1 Halochromatium sp.
CATTGCATCGCGAGGCTCGAGGATCATCGTCTCCGCTCCGCGGCGCAGCGCCGTCGAGACCTTGTTCACCCACTCCCGAGCCGCACTGCAGGCCGCATCGGCTCAGACCAGCGCGCTCGAGCGCTTGCTGAGTTTTCTGGCACCGGATGCGCTGCTCGCGACCACCCCAGCAGCCGATCTGCTGCTGATCGATGAGGCCGCCGGGATTCCCGCACCGCTCCTTGAGCAGTTTCTGATGCACTACCCGCGAATCTGCTTCGCGAGCACCGTGCATGGCTATGAAGGCAGCGGACGCGGCTTCGATATCCGCTTTCGCTCCGTGCTCGATCAGCGCAGTCCGGGCTGGCGAGCGCTCCGGCTTCATACCCCCATTCGCTGGCGCCAAGGCGATCGGGTCGAACAGTGGCTCAACCAGGCGCTGCTGCTCGATGCTGAGCCCGCATCGGATGCGGAGGTTGCGACGGCCGACCTGACCGCGGTGCGGTTTCAGCTGCACGAGGCCGCTGCCTTGGCCGCCGACGAGACGCTACTGCGGCAGTTGTTTGGATTGTTGCTGCTCGGTCACTACCAGACCCGGCCCAACGACCTGCGACAGCTGCTCGATGGCCCGAATCTCAGGGTCGCAAGCCTCACCGTTGAAGGCCTGGTCCTGGCAACCGCCCTGGTCGCTCGCGAAGGTCGGCTGGGGGCAACGCTGATCCCAGCGATCTTCGAGGGTCGGCGCCGACCGCGCGGGCACCTGTTGCCGCAGACACTGTCCGCCCATGCGGGACTGCACGCAGCACCAGCCCTGGGTTATGCGCGGATCGTGCGTATCGCCGTCCATCCTGCCGCACGGCGTCGCGGGCTCGGCCGGCGCCTTCTCGGCGAGCTCGCCATGCAAGCGCATCGTGACGGTCTCGACCTGTTGGGAGCCAGTTTCGGGGTGAGCACCGAGCTACTCAGCTTCTGGCATCGCTGTGGGCTGGAGGCGCTGCACCTTGGCACGGGGCGCAATGCGGCCAGCGGCGCCCGCGCAGCCGTGGTGCTGCAGGCGCTAACGCCAGCAGGGCAGGACCTGATCGCGCAAGCACGTCAACGCCTGGCCCGCGATCTACCGACCCTGCTCAGTGGCCCGCTGCAGACCGTTGAGCCTGAGATCCTAGTATCGCTGCTGCAGGCATTACCAGGCCCTGAACGGCTCATCAACGCCGATGATGAGCAACAGATCGACGCCTTCGCCGATGCCCATCGGACCCTTGAGGCCGCGCTTCCGGCGCTTGAGCGGTTGGTGAGAGAACGTCTCTTCGGGACGCGCGCCACTGAGATTGAGCGCACCCTGTCACGAAGGCAACGCGACCTGCTGATCCTGAGCCTCCTGCAACGGCGCGACACGCAAGCGGTCATCGCCAGACTCGAGCTCAGCGGCCGAGCCGAGCTCGTGCAAGCGCTGCGTGCAGCGATCGCAGTCCTGCGCTCATCGCACCCGCCCTAAGCGATTTCTGTGGAAAGCTCATAACGCCTCGCGAGTCGTTATGCTCGCCTTCCGTGCCGCATCGCCGGTCACATAGCTGGCAAGGCTCGTTCCTGATGCTATTCCTTGAAGGCAAACGAAGACCCTGCGCAATAGGCTACACGCGTTTGCGCTCCTTGCCTGCGCGTCGTCATGCTCCCGAAGCTGAGGCTCAAGCATGCGCTGGCCTCACAACGGAGACCAAGCGTTTTCCCGTCTGCTTCACGAAGCGCCTTGCCGAGGGCATGGCGAAGACTACCCTGGGAGCGCAATGGGTTGTAGGCTGGCAGGTTGCCAGACGCTGCGCCGCGATTGATGTCGCTTTAGGAGATCGAGCCCAGATGACCCCACCCAAGCTGCAATTGAAGAAGGACCAAGAACGCCGCCTCTTGGCTGGACATGACTGGGTCTATAGCAACGAGATCGACACCAATCAGACGCCGTTGAAGGCGCTCGAGCCTGGTCAACCGGTCGAGGTGCTTTCCAAGCGCGGGCGCTGGCTCGGCTACGGCTATGCCAATCCGCACTCGCTGATCGCGGTGCGCATCACCAGCCGTCAGCGCGAGCATCCGCTCACTGCCTCGGTCTTCGCTGAGCGCATCCATCGCGCGCTAGAGCTGCGCGAGCGCCTCTATCCCGCTCCCTTCTATCGGCTGGTCCATAGCGAGGGCGATGCCCTGCCCGGGGTGATCGTTGACCGCTATGGCGAGCTGCTGGTGGTCCAGATCACCACTGCCGGCATGGAGCGCGAGCGAGGCAACCTGCTAGCGGCACTGGAGCAGGTCATTCGTCCAAAGCGCATCCTGCTGCGAAACGATACGCCGGCACGCGAGCAAGAAGGCTTGGAGCAGGGCATCGAATGGGTGCTTGGGGAGGACCCAGGCGAGCTCGAGCTCAGTGAGGCCGGATTGCGCTTTCAGGTCTCACCAGTGAGGGGCCAGAAGACCGGCTGGTTCTTCGATCAGGCCGATAATCGCCGGCTGCTGCAACGCCTGACACCGAGCGGCCCAGCGCTCGACTGCTGCTGTTATCTCGGCGCCTGGGGCTTACAAGCTGCTGCGGCCGGCGCGAGCAACGTCACCTGCATCGATAGCGCGGCCAGTGCCGTCGCCGCAGTGCAGGCCAATGCGACCCTAAACGGCTTGCAAGATCGGGTCAGCACCCTCCAGGGCGATGCCTTCGACAGGCTGCGAGCACTGCGCGACGAACAGGCCCGATTCGCAATGGTGATCCTCGATCCACCGGCCTTCATCAAACGTCGGCGCGACGAGGCCGAGGGGCAGCGCGCCTATCAGCGCCTCAATCGACTGGGACTCGAGGTGCTCGCCAGCGGCGGACTCTTGCTGACCTCGTCCTGCTCCTTCCACTTGGGTCGTGACGCCTTCCTGCATGCTGTGCAGCAGGCCGCGCGCCGGGCGGGTCGCCGACTGCAACTGATCGTCTCTGGTGCGCAAGGGCCAGATCATCCGATCCATCCGGCAATCCCGGAGACCGCCTATCTGAAGATGCTCGCGCTCCGGGCCTTGGACTGAGGCCAGCTACCAGCGCATCTCAAAGAGGCAGGCCTCAGCACCCATGGCCTGACACTGGGTCTCGACCACCTGCGTTCGGCGGTTGACCAAGGTGGTGAACAGACGCTCGAAGGCACCGCGGTAGAAGTCGCAGACCGGCACATCGGCCTGGCTGCCACGGCATAGCGGACAATCCTGGATACGGACCTGAACCGGTCGACCAATGCTGTAGCTGAAGTGCCC
>NZ_JBUDPI010000389.1:0-3246 GCF_054919635.1 Halochromatium sp.
CTCGAGCGAGTTTGGGGCAACCATCTGCATGGCGGATATGGGCGGGCCGTTCGACTATCACCTGACCCACCGCATCATCCAGATCTGCCAAGAGTTCCAGATCCCGCATCAGCGCGATGTGTTCAAGTATTACCGCTCGGACAGTGCTGCTGCACTCGAGGCCGGAAACGATGTACGCACGGCGCTGGTGACCTTTGGGATCGATGCCTCGCACGGCTATGAGCGCATCCACCAGGAGGCGCTTGAATCGGTTGCCGAGCTGGTCGCGATCTACATGCAATCGCCGCCGCTCTATGCGCGCGACCGCTACGAGATGGGGCCCCGCGCTGGCTTCCCGACCGTGCCGGGTTAATGGTTGAATTAGAGGTCGTTTAGCCAGAGCCAGGGCGCCGCTCACCGCGGTCAGTACGCGTAGCAGCCCACCACGCCCGGCACGCCTAGCAGCCCACTACACCCGGCACAGCCAGCTCGCCCAGCATGCCTGGGTGATGGGCGAGGGGGCTCGTGTTCTGGCGTCCGGGCTGACTGGCCAACAGCCGTCTTACCGCCAACGCCTGGTTGGGCGTCGGCGTCAGCCCCTCAGCCGCTGTGCTGCCTCCCTACCGGTCGCTGTGCGCCTGCCAGCGCTGTTTGGCCTTCGCATCGCCGTCACGCGTCTCAACCCAGCGCTCGCCTGTGGCGGTCTCTTCCTTCTTCCAGAACGGCGCATCGGTCTTGAGATAATCGATGATCAGCTCGCAGGCGCGAAAGGCATCGCCGCGATGGCGACTGCTCACCGCGACCAGTACGATCGGATCTTGCGGCTCAAGCCGGCCGACGCGATGCACAATCCGAATACCCTCTAGCGACCAGCGCCGATGGGCCTCGGCTGCAACCTGTTCTAACGAGCGCTCGGTCATCCCAGGGTAATGCTCGAGCGTCATCGCACAGACGCTCGCATCCTCGTTGATGTCTCGCATCAGCCCGACGAAGGCGACTAAGGCCCCCACCTGAGATTGCCCGCGACGTAGCTCGTCCTGCTCCGCGAAGGGGTCAAATGGGGTTGCCTGGACTCGAATCTGTGTATTGCTCATCGGCTCGTCTCTAATACGCCCTAACTGGCTTAATGGGACTCGATTCGCATGGTCTGACTGACCTACATCGAACAGTCGACAAGTCAACCTCAGCCGAGGTTGTCCAATGGACTTCTCACGCCCTGGCCTCCGCGATTCAGCACATGGGTATAGATCATCGTCGTCGACACATCCGCATGCCCTAGCAATTCTTGTACGGTACGGATGTCATAGCCAGACTCCAAAAGATGGGTTGCGAAGGAATGCCGCAGGCAGTGGCAATTGACCTTCTTGTTGATTCCTGCACGCTGGGCTGCTGCCTTGATCGCCTTCTGCAAGCCATTCTCATGGACATGATGTCGCCGCGTCTTGCCGCTACGTGGATCGACTGACAGCCGGCCACTGGGAAACAGATACTGCCAGATCCACTCCTTGGGTGCGTTGGGCCACTTGCGTGCCAAGGCATCGGGAAGGAACACCTCACCCTGGCCTTGGCTTAGATCCTGTTGATGAAGCAGGCGAGTCTTGGTCAACTGCTCCTGTAAAGGCTCTTCGAGGCGTGTCGGCAGTGGCACCACGCGATCCTTCTGGCCCTTGCCATCGCGCACCAGGATCTGATGATACGAAAAGTCGACATCCTGCACCCGCAGCCGGACGCACTCCATCAGCCGCATCCCGGTTCCGTACAGCAACGACGCCATGAGATGCTGCGTGCCCTCGAGCTCATTCAGCAAGCGTGAAACCTCGCCACGCTCAAGCACCACCGGAAGCCGCTGTGGCCGCTTCGCTCGCACGAAGTCATCTAGTTTACCCAGCTCTACGCCGAGCACCTGTTTGTAGAGGAAGACCAGTGCGTTGAGCGCCTGATTCTGAGTACTCGCGGAGACCTGGCCGCGCACGGCCAAGTCCTCGAGAAAGGCAACAATTCGATCCGCATTGAGCTCGGAGGGATCATCGTCGCCGCAAAACAGGATGAAACGGCAGACCCATGCCTCATAGGACTGCTCGGTGCGGATCGAATAGTGACGTCGGCGAATCTCAGCGATCAACCGCTGCAGGAGTGACTGATGCTGAGCCCGAACCTGGTCCAACGCAGACCGGTGTCTGTCCTTTGGGTCGAGCGCGTTTATCTTAGGCTGCGCAGGATGCTTTTCGGGTGAAGAGGGAGGCTCGCGTGTCTCGCGGGCGATGGTTGGGTGCTGATCATCGAGCGTTCGCCCGGCATCCCGCCAGTATCCCCAGTCGACCTCAGACGCGACCGCTGCGCCCGCCGTGATGAGCAAGTTCTCGACAGCGTCGACGATTTGGACAAACTGCCAGTCTGCGATTCTGTCTAGCCTCCCTAGCTGCTCCAGGTAGCCCGTCACGTCTTGGAGATTGTGGCGCGCGAGGCGCTTGTCAGGAAATGCCTTTAGGTAGGCCTCGGCATGGTGAACATGCCAGCGTAATGCAGGCTGTTTAACGCCATTCTTCTGCGCCTGGTCAATAAACCGATCCCAGAAGCGATCGACGGAAGACTTTTTCTTTGCTGTCAGTGGGGACACTTGCTAGCTTTGGTCTGGTGAATGGAAGAGGGTGCGATGCTTGGGCTGGGGGTGGTTCCAAGCACGCTCTGGGCCAACTAGGCAGATTCTATGCTAACCGAGATAGGCAGAATCTGCCTAGTACACCTGACCCACATTCTGTCTACTCAACTGTTGGGCGAGAAAACCAAATGGGATCCGTGAATGCCCCAGAGAATCCGTGATCTTTTGAGGTCACTGAAAGATGCCGGCTTCACCGAAGTTCCAGGGGCAGGCAAAGGCTCTCACCGGAAATTGGTGCATTCAAAATATCCCGGTGCGGTAACGGTGAGTGGCAAACTCAGTGACGATGCTAAGAAATATCAAGAAAAGCAAGTTGCACAAGCAATTAATGTGGTGCAGAAATGAAAGACCTTGACAGATACCACAAATGGGTTGAATGGGACGAAGATGATCAGGTTTACATTGGAAAATGCCCAGATCTTATAACAGGCATTCATGGAGAAAATCCCGTTCTCCTCTACGGAGAGTTATGCGAGGTGATTCAGGACGTCATCGACCATTTCAATGCTGAGGGTCGCTCGTTACCGGAACCGCGAGTTCGCCCGATGAGCGAAGTCGCATAAATCGCCCAACGAGCGCACAAACTCCGACCGCCTGCTGGCTTGGCG
>NZ_JBUDPI010000039.1:0-17173 GCF_054919635.1 Halochromatium sp.
ACGCTCCTCGAAGGCGAACGAACATCCTGCGCAATTCGGTATGAGCTTTTCCGGCGATCGCCTCAGGCAGCTGTCGCCAGCCTATAGGTAGCTCCCAGCGCCGCGGTAGCGCTCGCGCCAATAGGGGTTATCGAGATTGGCAAGCCGGACGCGGCGCTTCGAGGTCGAGGCATGCACAAAACGGTGCTGATCCACCATTAGGCCAACGTGGTACTGGCTCGGGCCGGTCTGAAAAAAGACCAGGTCGCCAGGCTTCGGGCGGCCCCGCAGCGGACGTGCCGCAGCCTGCTGCTCGGTCGAGACCCGAGGAATGCGCATTCCAACGGCCTGATGCGCGACCAGTGTCAATCCACTGCAATCCAGCGCTTGATGCGGCGTTTCGCCACCGTAGACGTAGGGGGTGCCGATCTGAGACAGCGCTGCCATCACGACATTGGCGCGCTTGGGCTCGAGGTCGCCGAGATCGAAGCGCTCACCGCCGATCTCGACATCCTGACTCGGCGAGGTGCTCGCACAGCCGAGCAGTGCGAGGACCGAGCCCAAACAGGCACAGGCCGCCACTAGGCGCAGTCTAGCCATCCCCAGGGGGCGGCGTTGATGACAGGATACCCGTTCAACTTTTGACATTTCACCCGATAAAAACTTTCTAAACCAATGTAAAAGCGAAGTTTAGTCTCGAATGCCTCGAAGTCAAGCAAGGCTGACTAACCGCAGGCTCAAGACTGCAAGCCGAGATCATGGCCAACCGCGGGTCAACGTCGACGGCATACGAAGCGACCGGCAGCATCGGCAGCAGGTCTAGGCGGGGTCGAGCTGGGTGGGGCCGGCCTCGCGGTCAAGGAAGACTGCGCGGCGCGGGCCTTAGGTCCTGCTAGGCCGGACTCGGCCTGACAGACGGGGCTAGCGCGGCAGCGCGCGCTCGATCGTCGCGAGTCCGTCGTAGTTGCCGTCCGGGGCCAACTGATAGCCCGTTAGCCCTTCGCGCAGCGCAGCAACCTGATCCTCGTACCAAAGCGGGAGATAGGGCAGGTCTTGGTGAAGCAATCCCTGCAGCGATCGATAGCGCTGGGCCTGGCGATTGAGATCGGGCTCACGACGGGCGGCATCGATCAGCCGGTCGGCCTCCGGGCTCAGGTAGCGGCCGCGGTTAGCGCCACTCGGCGGCGTTGAGGCGCTATGGAAGACATAGCGGAAGATGTCCGGCAGACGAATCCCCACCCAGGTCAGACCAAAGAGCTGGAAACGTCCGGCCTTGATATCACCAAAGAAGGTGCCCCAATCGTAGCTCTCGATCTTGAGGTGGATGCCGACCTCGGCTAACTGAGCCTGGAGCACGCTGGCAAGCCGCAGCCGAAACGGGTCACTTGAGGTCTTATAAGAGAGCAATAGAGTCTCGCCGTTCGCATAGCCGGCTTCCGCCAGAAGGCGCTTGGCCCGTGCCGGATCGTGGTCATAAGGAGACAGCCCGCTCACACCAGCCCAATGCTCCGGCGGCAGCAGGGACTCAGCGAGCCGCCCTTGATCCTGGAACAGCCAACGCAGGATGGCCTCACGATCAACCGCGTGGGCGATCGCCCGACGCAATCTCGGGTCGGCGGTGACGGGGTCGGCGAGATTGAAGCCCAGGTAGGAGAAATTGACCCCAGGTGCGTTTAACACCTGAATCCCAGGACGCTTGCGCAAGAGGCCGATCAGCTCGGGAGGCAGGTCGTTCTGAAGCAGATCGACCTCGCCACGGAGCAGCTTCATGACCCGGACATTGGGGTCCTTGACACGAGCCAGGCTGATCAATTGGCCATCGCGTCGGCGCTCCAGCAGCAGCCGATCGGCCGTCGGCCAGGCAACCAAACGCAGTGCACCACTGCCAATCGGTTGACGCTGGAACCGATGTCCAGCCGCAATCTGCTCGGCTGGCAAGATGCCAATGCTGAGATAGGCCGGAAACAGCGGATCGGGCTCCGAGAGGTGGAAACAGAGCCGACGCTCGTCCAACACCTCGATGCGCTCAATCAACGCCAATGTCGCCCGATGCGGCGATGCCAAACCAGTGCGGGACCCAGCCTCGGACCCAGGGTCGAGGATCGAGCGATAGGTCGCGGCGACGTCGATGCTACGAAGCGCCTGTCCATTGCTGAATGGCAAGAGCCCCGGTCTGAGCTCGAAGCGATACTGTAAGGGCGAGCGCTGCTCCCATCGCGCGATTCCCGGGATGGGTCGCCCGGCTGCATCGAGCTCGACCAGACGTGCATACAACAGCCGATTGACACGCTCCGAGACGGCATCGGTCGCTAGTCGCGGATCGAGATTCGCCGGCGCTTGAGAGACCGCGAGGACAATGGTGTCAGCATCATCAGGCGCGACACAGCTGGTCTGGCTAAGGGCCAAGACGAAGATCACAGGCAGCAATGGCAGCCTCGCGATGAGCAGTCCGTGCCTGCTGCGGGTTACCCCCAAGCGACAAACAAGGCGCAACAAACAGCTCATCCTCGCCTGATGGCTCAAGGAGTCAACGCCTCAGCCAGGGCCTCAGCCAGGGCCTCAGCCAGGTCGAGATAAGCCGAACCCCCTCGCTCAAGCTTGCCTGCCCGACCAATCCTTGAACGGATGACGCGCTAGATTTGCATTGTAATAGCGAGGATCATCGCTGACCTCGTCACCCAGCCAGCTCGGACGCTCAAAGTCCTCGTCTTCGGCGCCCAGCTCGACCTCGGCCAGCACCAGGCCCTCATTGTCGCCGGCAAACAGGTCGACCTCCCAGACATGGCCGCAGCAGCGCACGCGATGGCGGGTCTTATCGATGATCGCGGTCTCAGCCAGCTCATCCAGCATCCGCTGCGCGTCTTCGGGTGGGATCGGATACTCGTACTCACTGCGGCTGATCCCCTGCGTTGCCCCCTTGATCGTGAGCCGACCCTGATCACCCTCGAGACGAACACGCACTGTCAGTGTCGGTGTCGAGGCCAGATACCCCTGCATCAGATGGGTCGTAGACAACAGCTGTTTACGCCAACCATCGTGTCGAACCAGAAACTTACGCTCAATCTCAGTTGCCATCTCTGCTGTCTACCTGCGGTGCATTCTGACCTTACAACGGCCGCGCTAACGCCGCTCAAATAGCGCCATGGCCTCGAGATGCGCCGTGTGAGGAAACATGTCCATGGCGCCAGCGGCCTCAAGCTTGAAGCCAAGCTCACCAACCAGCTTAGCTGCGTCGCGCGCCAGCGTCGCCGGGTAGCAAGACACATAGAGGATTCGACGCACGCCGGTTGCGGCGAGCCCATCGAGCACCTCGAGCGCGCCACTGCGAGGCGGGTCCAATAGGGCCTTATCGAAGGGCTCGAGCCAGGGAGCAGCGGCCGATGACGATGATGAGGTCTGCGCTCCGGCTCTGGCTAGCCCCCCCGACTGAGAGTCTCCTTGCCGTGGGGTCTGTGCGTAGAGATCGGCTGCAAAGAATTGCGCGTTCTCAATCCCATTGCGCGCCGCATTGGTCTCAGCGCGCGCCACCAGGCCCGCATCACCCTCGACACCGACTAGCTCGCGCGCATGGCGTGCCAGCGGTAGCGTGAAATTGCCGATTCCACAAAACAGGTCGAGGACGCGCTCATCGGGCTGCGGGTCGAGCAGCCTCAGCGCCTGATCGATCATCCGCCGATTCAGCTCCAGGTTCACCTGGGTGAAATCGGTCGGCTCGAATGCCAGCGTCAGCCCCTGATTCGGCAGACTGTAGCTGAGCTCGGCTCCCTGACCGGGCAGCGGGCGAACGGTCTCGACCCCACCCTCCTGGAGATAGATGTGGAAACCGGTCTCGGCCGCAAAGCCCAACAGCCGATCGCAATCCGCTGCCGAAGGAGGATCGAGCACGCGAAACACCAAGACGACCGGCCCATCGCCCTGCGCCACCTCGATCTGCGGCAGACGCTCACGGATGCTCAGACCCTCGATCAGCCGCGCCAGCGCCTCGAGCCCCGCACCCACTGCCGGCTGCAAGACCTCACAGCGCCGCACATCGGCGATGAAGCTCGAGCCGCGCTCGCGGAAGCCCACCAGCACCCGGCCCTTCTTCGGCACCCAGCGCACGCCGAGCCGTGCCTTGCGCCGATAGCCCCAGTGCGCCTCAGCCTGCTCCGCAGCCAACGGCGGTAGCCAGCGCGCCGGCGCTAACCCGCCGATTCGCTGCAGCACATCGGCCAAGATCGCCTGCTTGTTCTCGATCTGGGCTTCTGGGTCCATGTGCTGCAGCGCACAACCGCCACAGACGCCGAAGTGTGCGCAGCGCGGCTCGACCCGCTTGGGCGAAGGCTCGAGCACCTCGATGGCGACCGCCTCATCATGGCGCCGCAGCCGCCGGGTGAGCCGACAGCGCACCCGCTCGCCAGCCAAGGCGCCGAACACAAACAGGGTCTTGCCCTCGACCCTTGCAACACCGCGCCCATCATGGGCTAGGGATTCAATCTCGGCCTCGATCGGCTCGCTCGGCAATGGTTTACGCTTCTTACTCATCGGCGGCAATGTGCCAGCTACCGATCAAGACAGCAAGATGCATCAGAGCGCGCCACCTCATCGGACAGCAGCATCGAGCAGCTGGCCGGATTCTTTGTCCCGATAAGGGGCCCGATGATGGCTTCATCCCAGCCCAAAGTGGGTGCCCCTGAAAACGGGACGACCTTGATGGAGGCCTTGTGAGAGGCCGCTCAACCGCTGGGATAGACGCCGGTGGACAGGTACCGATCACCACGGTCACAGATGATCGCAACGATCACGGCATTGTCGATCTCGGCGGAGAGCTTGAGCGCCGCTGCGACAGAACCGCCCGACGAGACCCCAGCAAAGATGCCCTCGCGAGCAGCCAGCGCCCGCATGGTCTCCTCAGCCTCGGCTTGGGAGACATCAATGATGCGGTCCACTCGAGAGGCGTCGAAGATCTTGGGCAGATAGGCCTCGGGCCAACGCCGAATGCCGGGGATGCTCGAGCCCTCTTGCGGTTGCACACCGATGATCTGCACAGCCGGATTCTGCGCCTTGAGATACCGACTGGTGCCCATGATGGTGCCCGTGGTGCCCATGGCACTGACAAAGTGCGTCACCCGGCCTTCGGTATCGCGCCAGATCTCGGGACCCGTCCCCTCATAGTGGGCCAGAGGGTTGTCTTGGTTAGAGAACTGATCCAAGCGAATGCCGACGCCCTGCGCCTCGAGCTCACGCGCAAGATCGATCGCCGCCTCCATGCTACCGGCCTTGGGTGTGAGCCGGATCTCGGCGCCAAATGCGGCCATCGCCTGACGACGCTCGACGCTCATGTGCTCCGGCATGATCAGCAGCATGCGGTAGCCCTTGATCGCCGCAGCCATCGCCAGCGCGATTCCGGTGTTGCCGCTCGTCGCCTCGATCAGCGTGTCGCCGGGCTGTATGTGCCCGCGCTGCTCGGCGTGACGGATCATGCTTAACGCAGCGCGGTCTTTGACGGAGCCAGCCGGATTATTGCCCTCCAGCTTGGCAAGCATGAGATTACTGGTGTCGCCGGGCAGCCGTTGCAGCCGCACCAGCGGCGTGTTGCCGATCAGATCTTCGAGCGTTGGATAGTGCATCGCAGGACCTCAGGCCAAGTCGACCGGTTCGCATCGCATAATCTTGGCATTCTGCCCGAGCTGATCGAGCACAGCGAGCGCTCGCCCTGGGCTCCCGCTGCCGAGCCTCATCCAACTCGGCGCAGCAGCAGCACCGCGCCGAGCATGAACAGCAACAGCGGCGCAAAGGCCGCTAGTGCCGGATTCAGCTCGTACAACAGCGCCAGGTAGGTGAAGGTGCGGCTCACCAGATAAAACAGGATGCCGAGCGCAATTCCGATGAACAGCTTGATCCCCGTGCCGCTGCTGCGCGCAGAGCCGAGCAAAACCGGGATCGAGACGAAGATCATGGTCAGGATGAGCAGCGGTTGGACAATCTTGCTCCAGAAGGCAACCTCGTAGGCACCTGCATCCTGCTTGGTTTGATGCATGTAGCTCAGGTAATGGTAAAGCCCCCAGACCGGCAGCGCATGTGGCTCAACGACAATCACCTCAAGTAAACGAGGGCTCAGCAGTGATTCCCAGCGCGCCCGCTCCAAGCGATCGACCTCGACACCCTCGAGGCCGATGCGACTATGCTCGATGTCGGTCAAGACCCAGCGCCCGTCTTCGTAATACGCCTTGCTCGCACGGGTTGCGGACCTCAACCGACCACCACTCACCACAAAGATTTCGATATCGGAGAGCTCAGCGCCCGGCTCGATCTGACGCACGTTGATGAAGGCATCACCGTCCCGTGCCCAAAATCCGCTGCGACCAATCTTCACCGCCTCCCCACTGGTCGCAGCTGCTCGTAAGGCCAAGGCCTGCTGCTCAGCGACCGGCGCGACGAGCTCACCGACGCCAGTCGCCAGCAGCGCCAGCAGCACACCACCGCCCATCGCCCCACCAATGATGCGCGCGATCGACACCCCAGCCGCACGCATCGCAACCAGCTCCGAGCGCGCGGCAAGCTGGCCCAAGCCAATCAAGGCGCCGATCAGCGTCGCGATCGGAAACACTTGATAGAGATAGCGCGGCAGCGTCAGGGTCACGAACCACAGCGCCTCGGTCAGCTGGTAGCTCCCTGAACCCACTCGGTCCATCTCGTCGGCAAAGACGAACACCGCCAGCAGCGGCATCAGCATAGCCAACGTCAGCAGGGTGCCGCCGATGACAGCACCAGCGAGATATCGATCGAGGATAGGCAACGGCTTTCTTGATCTCCGGCTATGGCTTGCAGAGCTGAAACGCGATACAGGCTTGCTCCGGCCTATTCCGGGCCTGTTCCTGGGCTATTCCGGACCTATTCCTGGCTGGCCAAACGACCACCGACGTCCATCAGATCAGCACAGTCCAGCTTAGCCACTGCGGATGCGGCAGCGATTCCTGTAGACTTCTACAAGACGACAAAGCCAATCCTGGTCCGTCTCAGAGACGAGCCATAGTAACGCAAGCCTAAGGCGAGCAGTCCTCAGGAGCACCGATGCAATCGAAGATCACCAGCTGCGACCTGACCCAGGTCGAGACCCCGTGCCTGATTCTCGGCGTGTTCAGCGAGCGCCAGCTATCCGATGCCGCCAAGACCATCGACGCCGCCAGCAACGGCGCGTTGAGTGGCGTACTCGAAAAGGGTGACCTCGATGGCAAGACGGGGAGCGCCCTGATGCTCTATGGCATCGGCGGCGTTGCGGCAGAACGGCTGCTGCTGGTGAACTGTGGCAAGCACGAAGAGCTCGACCGTCGCGCCTATGAAAAGGCGCTCAAAGCGGTCTTTGCACAGCTTGCTGCCGCGCGCATCGACAATGCCCTCTGCACCCTCACCGCACTCGAGCCAAACGGCATGGACAGCTACCAGTGCGTGCGCCACAGCCTACTGCTCGCGGCTCAAGACGCCTATCGCTACACCCAGACCAAGAAGCCAGCATCCGATGCGCCGGCACCTCTCGAGACACTCGACTGCTGGATCGCAGACAGCGGACAGACCGAGCCTGCTGAGCGTGCTGTCGCCCATGGCCTGGCCATTGCCGAAGGGGTTGCACTGGCCCGCGAGCTCAGCAACCTACCCGGCAACATCTGCACCCCAACCTATCTTGCTGACCAGGCCACGGCCGTTGCGCAGCACTCCGCCAAGCTCAAGGTCGAGGTGCTGGATGAAGCGGCCATGGCCGAGCTTGGTATGGGCGCCCTGCTCTCGGTCAGCCGTGGCAGTCGGCAGCCTGCGCAGCTGATCCTGATGCACTACCGCGGCGGCAGCGATGAGGACAAGCCCATCGTCCTGGTCGGCAAAGGACTTACCTTTGACGCTGGCGGTATCTCGATCAAGCCGGCCGAAGCGATGGACGAGATGAAGTACGACATGTGCGGCGGTGCCGGCGTGATCGGCACCCTACGCGCCCTCTGCGCGCTGGACCTTCCGCTCAATGTCATCGGCGTCGTGCCGGCCTCCGAGAACCTACCCGATGGCGCCGCGAACAAGCCGGGCGACATCGTCACCAGCCTCTCCGGACAGACCATCGAGATCCTCAACACCGATGCCGAGGGCCGACTCATCCTCTGCGATGCGCTGACCTACGTAGAGCGCTTCGATCCCGACCTGGTGATCGACATGGCCACCCTCACCGGCGCCTGTATCGTTGGACTCGGACGGCATCCGTCCGGACTCTTCTCCAACAATGATGCGCTCGCCGAGGCACTCACCCAAGCCGGAGAGGTCAGCGCCGATCGGGTCTGGCGCATGCCACTCTGGGATGACTACCAGCAGCAGCTCGACAGCAACTTCGCCGATATGGCCAACATCGGCGGCCGCGACGGCGGCGCCATCACCGCCGCTTGCTTCCTCTCGCGCTATACCAAGGCCTATACCTGGGCACATCTGGACATCGCCGGCACCGCCTGGCTCACCGGCAAAGAGAAGGGAGCAACCGGCCGCCCGGTGCCGCTGCTGAGTCAGTTCTTGCTCGATCGCATCGGGCAAGACGCCTGATTGGCCGACTGGATGCCTGGATGACTGGCTGGCATAGGTCCTATTGACCAGGGTCTGACTGCGACAAGCCCCGGCAGGATCGCAGCCAGCCGCAGGCCGATGCTGATCTCATGACGCGAATCGATTTCTATGTCCTCAAGGAAGGCAGCCGGAGCGACCGCTTCGGGCTCAGCTGTCGGCTGGTCGAGCGCATCTACAACAGCGTACCCGCGACAGAGAAGCCGCCGCGGGTCCTGATCTACTGCCCAGACGCACAGCAGGCGCGCTACCTCGACCGCCTACTCTGGAGCTTTCGCGAAGATAGCTTTCTGCCGCATGGACTGGTCGGCGAGACCGACCCGCAGCTGACCCCGATCCTAATCAGCACCGATGGTCAGCCCGAGACCGAAGACCAGGTGCTGATCAATCTCAGCCCAAGCGCCGAGGCACCACCCTTCTTCAGCCGCTTCGAGCGTCTCTGCGAGCCGCTCGATCATGAGCCCGAGATCCGGCACGCGGGCCGCAAACGCTACCTCTATTACCGCGACAGCGGCTATCCGCTAGAGCATCACAGCCTGCGCTGAGCAGAGACTCAAGCCTGCACCTGATACTCGACGCGTTGCGCATCGAGTCCAGCGCACAAGGCCGCCATCGCCGGCTCAAGATCACCACGACCGCGAAAGCCGAGCAAGATATAGCGGTCGGCCGCGGTCTCACCGAGATGCGGCAGGCTAAACAGTTTCAGTGCCGGGAATTGCGGCCCAAGCGTCTCCATCAGCGGGATCAAGCGACTCTCGGGCGCACCCCGCACTCCAAGTGCGGCCTCGCGCAGCGGTTCGGCGACGCCATAATGCTGGTCGAGCACCCATTCGGCCATCGGCCAAGCCATTTGCGGGAAGCCAGGCAGGAACCAGTGCCGATTCAGACCGAACCCAGGCACCTGGTTGACCGGATTCGGGATCAACGAGGCACCGACGGGGAGATCGGCCATCCGGATGCGCTGCGGATAGGCGTCGGCGCCGAAGCGCCCCTCGATTAGCTGCGCTGCACCGGCATGCCGCTCGAGTCCAACGCCGGCCGCCGTCGCGACGCAGCCGCGGGTATGATCATCCGGGGTTGCGCCGATTCCACCGCAACAGAACACCGGCTCCGCTGCGGCCATTGAGGCCTGCAGGTGCCACACCAGTCGATCGGGCTCGTCGGGCAGGACCCAGCACCAACCAAGCTGATGACCGCGCTCTGAGAGCAGCCGCTTGAAGGTCCCAAGATGCCGGTCTTGACGGGTGCCATTCAGAACCTCGTCGCCGATCACAATCAGGCCGAAAGCAACCGGCTCAAGCCCCGGACCGGGCGGCTTGGTTTCCAGCGCTGGGCTTGGCGTCGCGTCCGAGGCAGCCGCGCCCCAGTCGGATTCGGAATTGGAGCCTGTGAGAGTCATCAGCCGTCAAATCTCCTGGGTTCTTCAGTCAAGGCGACACCCGCGCTCCTAGCCCGAACAGCCGTGCCGCGTTGCCATAGGCCAAACGCGCAGCCACCTCTGGCGGCAGCTGGTCCAGCCAGCCACGGATGCGGGCTGCAACCTCAGAGAAACGCTGCCAACGCGGCGTCCAATAGGTGTCAATACCAACCAGCACCTGCTCTTGATGGGCGATAAAAAACCGCCGCCACTGCGGCCAAAGCCGACCCTCATTATCGACGAAACGCTCATCCCGGACCGAGGTATCCACAAACAGCCGGGGATAGCGAGCCAAGAGCGGCGCTACGACCTGTGGCCGAGGATCGGTCCCTAGGTGCGCCCAGAGAACCGTCAGCTCTGGCGCCTGAGCGAAGATGGCCTCAATCACCACCGCATCGCCATGGATCTGGAGCACTAGGTCCTGCTCAGCTGCAATCGCCACCAAGGCGGCAAGGACCGGACTCTCACGATCCTTGGCAAAGAGATGGAGCTCACCGAGACCACGATAGATGCCGCTGCGCAGGGTCTCAGCGACCCGTGCCGGCAGATCCGGATCATGCATCCAATCGGCCTTGTCCGTCTGCCCACGGTAAACACTCAGGAACGGCAGGATGCGATCGGGCGCAGCGCGATAGAGCGCCTCAATGGCCCACTGAGGCTGACCTGAGACCACAGCGGCCTCGATCAGGTTGCGATCAAAGAGTGCGATGACCTGCTCTGGCGGCAGCTGCGCAGCATCAACAGCAGTGTAGTGGAGATGGGTGTCGATCATGGGCTGCGTCGTTGCCAAAGCCCAGGAGGAGCAAAGGCTCAAACCGGCCACCGTGACGACATTGACGCCATTGCGGCAACAATGACGAAGGTGATCCAACAACTGCGCCATGCGCGTCTTGAGTCGCCCCAACGTCAAACGAAGTTGTTGCTCTCGAAACACAGGATGACCTCGGTGACAGCGAGCTCAGCAACGGAGCCGACATAGCCGACTAGCACCCCGGATCACCGTCAGGCACTAGAATCGCTTTGCGAAAGCGACTATCTTCGGTCGACAGGGAGCCAGCGCAAGCCTTGCGACCTGAGGTGACCTTGCAATGAACCTTGGCCCGCCAATCGACGTCGACCGCTTCGCCTGCAGGCAAACGCGCCCGATCCAGACGATCCCGCGCGAGCGGACTGCTGTCCAGGGCACCCAAATCCGGCGCTTCGCCTTGGATCTCTGATGGACAGCCCGGTTGGTCGCGACGCCTTCATGGCGCCGGTTCCGACGGCGGAGCAGCTGCAGGCGGCGATCGATGCGTTCAGGGCCGCTCCAAGGCCATTGCGACTGCACTGCGGCATTCAACATTACAGCTGGGGCGACCCGGATTTCATCCCTGCGCTCATCGAGGCCAAGAACCCACGCCAACTGCCCTTCGCAGAACTCTGGATCGGTGCCCATCCTGACCTGGCCTCCACGGTTGCGCTGGGTTGCTGCCGACTCTCACTGGCGGAGCTCATCACCGCTGCCCCACGCACTATGTTGGGAGCCGAGTCAGCGCAGCGCTTCGACAACCAGCTCCCTTTCCTGCTCAAGATGCTCGCAGCACGAGAGCCCTTATCGATTCAAGCCCATCCGAGCCAAGCACAAGCCATCGCCGGTTACCAGCATGAAGAGGCCATCGGGCTGTCGCTGAGCGATCCGCGCCGAAGCTACCGTGACCGCAACCATAAGCCAGAGCTGTTGGTCGCAGTGACCGACTTCTACGCTCTGCGCGGTTTCCGCCCCTTAGCAGAGATCCAAGCCGTGCTGGCCGCCACGCCTGAGCTCAATCCGCTGCAAACGCAATTTGAGCCGAGCGTCGCCGGTCTGTTCAACCTCTATCGGTGGCTCATGCAGCTTGAGCAAGCAGAGGTCGACGCCCTGCTCTGGCCGCTGATCAAGCGCCTTGAGCTCGAGCGAGCAGATGCGAGGTTCGAGCCGATGAACCGCTGCGACTGGCTGCTCGCGGCGAACCGGATCTTCTCAACCAACGGTCATTGCGATCGTGGTCTGTTCTCACTGCTCTTGCTCAACCTCATCGCCTTGCAGCCTGGCGAGGCCCTGTTTCTCCCGGCAGGCGAACTACATGCCTACCTGCGCGGCGCCGCGATTGAGCTGATGGCCAACTCGAACAATGTGCTGCGCGGTGGCTTGACCCAAAAGCATATCGACGTGCCGGCCTTGCTACAGACCCTCAGGATGAAGCCAGAACCCGGTGCGGTGCATCAGGTACAGCCTCCAGCCGGGCCAGGTCTTCCGGAGACCTATTCGACCCCGGCGACCGAATTCTTGCTCGAGCGCTACCGACTCAGCGCCGGAGAGCAGCGCATCATTAACTGCGGGCAGGTTGTCTGGGGCAGAGAGGGTCTCGACACTGAGCCGCGAGCCACCCTCGACAAAGAGCTCAAAGATGTGCCAGGTGCCGCAACGACCGCCAGCCAGGCGAGGCTCCGTCTGGGGCTGGTGTTGGAGGGGCAGGTCAGCCTACAAGCTCACGGCCAAGCGCCCCTGGAGCTCAAACGCGGAGCGGCCTTCGCTATCCCAGCTGCCTGCGCCGTCAAGCTGCGTAGCAACCAGCCCTCGGTCATCTTTACCGCACGAGCCCCCTAAGCGGCCCAGAACGCTTGAGCTAGACCGCTTGGGCTAGGAGGCTCGGCTCGGAACGCTGGGCCTGGAAGACTCGACCCAAGAATACTTGACCAAGAATGCTCAACCGGCAACGCCCGACTAGAAGAGCTCATCGAGCATCCGCGGCGCTGTCCGGCGTGGCGTTCGCGTTTTCGTTCTGCGAGCCACTGGTGCTGAGTATTGCACTGGATCTGGGCCCAGTGTCATCAGCTGATATTCATCGCGGATATACTCGATCCGACTGCCGCTCTTCGACTTGGTCGTTTCACCCGAACGCAGACTAATGCGTACGGGTACCATGCCGTCCGGGCGCTTGATCTTGGCCACCGGGATCTCAGCAAGCGCATCCTCCATGAAGTCGATCCAGATACCAAGCGCTGCGGTTCCGCCCCACTCGCCACGGCCAAGCGGCTTGTTGTCATCGCGCCCAACCCAGGCGACAGCTACCAGCTCGGGCTGATAGCCAGCGAACCAGGAGTCACGGGACTCGTTGGTAGTCCCGGTCTTGCCAGCGATGTCCTCCCGCTTCAAACGCTTCGCGCGCGTGGCCGTACCACTCTCGATCACATCCTTGAGCATCGAGTCCATGTTATAAGCGATCCGCGGATCGATCGCCAGCGGCGCCCGTGGATCATCGGAGGCGCCAACGGGTAGCACCTTAGCTTCCTCCTCATCACGCTCAAGCCAGCATTCCATGCAGGCCCGCAGGGGCTGCGCCTGAGAGACGATGTTGCCCTGTGCGTCCTCGATCCGGTCGATCAGGTAGGGCTGCACCCGATAGCCGCCATTGGCAAAGGCCGCAAAACCGCGCGCAATCTCCAGCGGCGTGACCGAGCCAGAGCCGAGCGCCATCGCCATATCTGGGGGCATCGACTCGGGCGAGAAGCCGAAGTTCTGAATGTATTCGCGCGCATAGTCGACGCTCATTCGATTGATCAGGTTGACCATGGCCAGGTTGCGAGACTTAGACAACGCGACACGGATACGGATCGGCCCCATGAATTTGCCATCGGCGTTCTTCGGCCGCCACATGCCGTTCTTGGACGGCATCTCGAAGCGCTCATCCTTGACCAGGCTGGCTGGTGTATAGCCTTTACCGAGCGCGGCCGCATAGACAAAGGCCTTGAAGGTCGAGCCCGGCTGTCGCTTTGCGTCGACAGCGCGATTGAACTTGCTCCACTCGAAGGCGTAACCGCCCGAAAGGGCGCGAATGGCGCCGTCCTCTGGGTCCAACGCAACCAAGGCGCCCCCAACCTTGGGCACCTGGGCCAGTACCCACTGATCGTTCTTATCCTGACGCAGCCGAATCACATCACCCACTGCAACCGCGTCGGTAACGCGTCGCGGCGCCGCGCCGCGCCAGTTCTCGGTCTTGAATGGCCGTGCCCATTTGACCTGAGACAGCCCAAGGCTGCGCACCTCGCCATTGCCCAAATAGACCTCTGCCTCCGACCCCGAGGCACTGGTCACGACCCCAACCGGCAGCCCCGGCACATCGGGCCGCTCGGCAAGGACCGCGTCCAGTGACTCGAAGGTTTGTCCGGCGGCATTCTCGACCCTCGCCTCCGGTCCGTGGTAGCCATGGCGCAGGTTATAGGCCATCAGCCCTGTCCGCAGCGCGTCATCGGACGCTCGCTGCAAGCGCTCGTCAACCGTGGTGTAAACCTTGAGGCCGAGTCGATAGGCATCCTCCTCACCGTAACGCTGCACCACCTCCTGGCGCGCCATCTCGGCGAGATAGTCTGCCCGAAACTCAATGCTAGGCACATAACGCTCGGCGCTCAGCGGCGCAGTGCTGGCAAGCAAGAAATCGGTGTCATCGATATAACCGAACGCATGCATCCGCTCGAGAATATAATCACGTCGCTCAAGCGCACGCGCGGGATTAGAGAGGGGATTGTTCGCTGAGGGGGCCTTCGGTAGTCCCGCTAGCATCGCCATCTCGGCCACGGTGAGCTGATCAAGCGTCTTCTGGTAATAGAACTCGGCCGCCGCGGCGACACCATAGGAGCGGTGACCGAAAAAGATCTTGTTCAGATAGAGGCTCAGGATCTCTTCCTTGCTGAGCCTCGACTCGAGCTTCCAAGCTAGTAGGATCTCGGTGAGCTTACGCTTGATCGTCTTTTCCGGGGTGAGGAAGAAATTACGCGCCACCTGCATGGTGATGGTGCTTCCACCCTGGGTCGCCTCACCACTCTTGGCAACGCTGACCGCAGCACGCGCAAGACCGATTGCATCGATGCCGGTGTGCTCAAAGTAACGGCTGTCTTCAACCGAGACGAAGGCATCCACCAGCAACGGCGGGATCTGCTCGAAGGCGACGGCACGCCGGCGCTGGACCCCGAATTCGGCCATCAATGACCCATTCGCGGTAAAGATTCGCAGCGGCTCCTCAAACTCAACCTGCGTCAGCGCATCGACCGGCGGCAGCTCCGCCTCGATCGCGCCCAGCACGACAGCGGCGCCGAAGGCACCGATCAAGGCCAGATCGAAGGGGATGGCCAGACCTTCGGTCACCAGTCGTGAAAGCCAGTTCAGGACGCCAAGCAAGGGTCCAGGAGAACGCTGACGGCGCTTCTTGCTGCGCGCCGAGCGCTCTTGTGTCCGGGTCGGCTGCGACTTGCCCGGCGTCTTATCTGAAGTCTTGTCTGACGAATCGCTGCGACTCACCGAGCCGCGGCGATCTGCCGCGCGAGTATCAGTCTCCAACCGGCTCAACCCCCGTCAAAATAGGCCAATCGATTCGCAGAGGTTGGACGGCCAACGACAGCGATCGCAAAAAATCAAGGCGCTTCGAGAGTCTACACGAAGAGTTCAACGTCGATTAGCCATGACGCGGATAATGAGACCCTGAGCACCAGCTGTCATCTACACTTAGAGACAAAGCAGCGAGCCGAGGAGTCATATCTTGCCGGACCAGGACCCTAACACCAGCACACGTGAACGCCTGTTGCAAGCAGCCCTCGAGGTGTTTGCCGAGCATGGCTATCGCGCCGCCACGATTCGCGAGATCTGTGGCCGTGCAGAGGCCAATGTCGCAGCCGTCCATTACCACTTCGGAGACAAGCGCAAGCTCTACGAGGCCATCTACGGCCATCTGTTCGAGACCCTGCACGAACGCCGTAATGCCTTCCTGCCACCCGATGCAGCTCCCGAGGTGCGTTTACGGGTGCACATCCGCACGCTCTTCGAGGAGATCTTCTGCAGCGAAGGCAATAGCGAGCGACAGGCGCAGCTGAGCAGACTCTATTTGAACGAGATGGTTCGACCGACCGAGGCGCTGGACCGAATCGTCACCGAGCACTTCGAGCCCGATGCCCGCGTGCTCTACGAGATCATTGCAGCGCTGCTTGAAACCACACCGACCGACCCGCTCACCATCGACTGTGCTGCCAGCGTGATTGGACAGATTCTGTATTACCACCATGCAATGCCGATCCTCTCCCGTCTGCATCCGGAACGCCCGCCAGTCGCCGAGCGGCTTGATGCCATCATCGAGCAGGTCTGGCTGTTTTCGCTAGGCGGTATCGAGCGCGCCAAGCAGTCGCACGAGGTCCTCAGTCAACCGTTGGATGACGCCTCCGATCAGGGCTGTTGAGCGCTGTCTACCTGTAGCTCCTCGAGCAGCCTAGCCGACGCGGCTCGCAGATTACCTTCGGCCTGCTCGGAGAGCCCGGTCCCCAGCGCAAAGGCATCGGCACCGATCGCCAACTGCTCGAGCCTCGGCGGCTGCCCGTAGAGAACGCTATAGAGATCCGCGAGGGCGACTGGGGTGAGCTGGTGCGTCGTCCAGCTGAGCGGCTGGGGCGGACGCTGCGCTCGACGCTGGGGCCGAGTCTGTAACTCGAGCTGGCACTGGCACTGCTGTTCCGGGCGAACCTGCGCCTGAATCGGGCACTGAATCGGGTCCCGAGCTGGAGCTGCCGTCCGCGCGTGGACCCAATCGACCGGGGTCAGTCGATAAGGCTCACTCAAACCCACTGCTGCATCCACGAAGATCACACGCTCGCGGCCAACCAGATCGAGCACATGCTCGATCTGGAGCTGAAAATCGGTCAGCAGCTCCACTCCAGGCAACTGCCCCCGATCCTGAAGGCCTTGCAGCCGCTCGATCAATCGCGGGCCAAGGGCATCATCACCACGCGATGGATTGCCATAGCCGAAGACCAAGACCGGCATAACGGGCGCTGCAGGATCGGCATCGCAACACTGCAATGCAGGCCTTGTCGCGCCTGCAGCGGCAGACCTAGCTCGCGCGCTCGTCATCGGCACGCACCAAGCACATCGTAGTGATCACCTTCATCCGGCCGCAATAATCGCACCATCGGCGTGGCGCTCTAGCCGACCCTTCAACACCCCGCCGGCATCGACCAGATCCAACTGCAATGGCATCTGACCCAGGGCATGGGTAGCACAGGAGAGGCAAGGATCATAGGCACGAATCGCCACCTCAATCTGATTCAGCAAGGGCTCAGTGAGCTCGTGGCCGTCCAGGTAGCAGCTGGCAACCTGACGGATCGACTCATTCATCGCCTGATTGTTGTTCGTGGTCGAGACGATCA